>JBHENZ010000066.1:0-12697 GCA_046261815.1 Pyrinomonadaceae bacterium
GCAAAAAATGACACATACGATAGTCGGTTTATTCGATGATAAATCGCAGGCTCAAACGGCAATGCAGGATTTAGTAAAAAACGGCTTCATCAAAGAAAGCATCGACCTTTCAAACAAAAAATCCGCCGCGCCGCCTACTAATGCGACGACACAGCCGAACGATGAAAGCGTCGGCGACAGCATCAGCAACTTTTTCAGTTCGCTGTTCGGAGCAGATTCGCCCGAAGCGAAAAATTATTCAAATGTTGCCGCCGATACTGAAGGAATTTTGACGGTGCAAACCGATTCAAAAGAAAAAGCGAGTCAAGCCGCCGAAATTCTTGACCGCAACGGAGCAGTTGACGTGAACGAACGCGCCAACCAATATCAAGCGCAATCCGGCGCAACTGCGAAAGATAAAACCACGACCGAAGGCGATATGAAGATTCCGGTGATCGAAGAAGAACTGCAAATCGGCAAACGCGCGGTTGAGCAAGGCGGTGTGCGCCTCCGCAGTCGGATTATCGAAAAGCCGGTTGAAGAAACCGTGCGCCTTCGTGAAGAACATGTCGTCGTCAATCGCCGTCCGGTTGACCGTGCCGCGACCGATAGCGATTTTTCAACCTTTAAGGAAGGCGATCTGGAAATCACGGAGCGCGCCGAACAGCCCGTCGTTTCCAAACAAGCCCGCGTCAAGGAAGAAATCTCCGTCGGCAAAAATGTTGAGGAACGCGAAGAAACCGTCAGCGACTCGGTGCGCCGCACGGAAGTCGAGGTAGAGAAACTCGACAAGGAAGCTAAAGCTCGAAAAGCAGGCCGGTAGAGAAGAATAATTTAACCCCGATCATCGGGAGATAAACGCGGGGCGTGTGGGCAGCAAAATTCTGTTGCCCACACGCTCAATGCAACAAATCAGTGGACAACTTTTAACATAGGGAGCTAAACAATTATGGCAAAAAATACTGGCAAAGGACAACGTAACGGTTCGGTTGATGACCGAACACAAGTTAAAAACCCAAAAACTGACAACTACGCCAAACGCGATACCGAAGACGGCGAGTTTACGGACAACAAGCAAGACGGCGAAAAATTCAAAGGTGTTGCCGAAGAACCCGACAAGCGCCGCACCAAAAAATAACGACGCGACTCACAAATCAATGGACGTGAGGGCGAAACAGCGACTTTTTTATCAACGGGCTTTGTTTCCCTAAACTTGCGTGTTGGCTGGTTTCCACGTCATCTCAACCGTTAGGCGGCGGCAAAGTCGGGCATTTTCCGCACGACGTTTTGGAAAGCTGTCCCGTCATCTATCGCATTAGTAAATTCTGACCTATTGCCAGTGATTGGGCATGAGTTTCCCAATACTAAAGGAGAATCAAAATGAAGCTAGTCTGTCTATTTGTACTGTCGCTCATCGCCCCTGTTTATATGTTAGCTCAAGCACCGAATAAAAAAAGTGCTGACGAAGCAAACATACGCCAAATCATTTTGGAACAGGAGAGCGCATGGAACGCTGGCAATGCTAAAGAATATAGTTCCAGGTTTCAGGAGGTCGGCGTATTTACTATCATTACCGGAAGCGTCTTTTATAGCCGCCGCGCATTAGAAGAGCGGGTTGCACAGATATTTGCGACCGTTTTCAAGAACAGCAAACTCTCGCAGAAGATAAAGAATATCCGCTTTGTTCGTAAGGATATCGCTATTGTAAATATAGAAACCGAGATGACCGGATACCAAGCTCTGCCGCCCGGAGTTAAGGCATCCGCTGATGGTAGGCTTCGGACAAGTATGTTGCAGCTGATGGCTAAGGAGCGTGGCAAATGGCGGATTGCTGCTTTCCACAATGTCGATGTAAAGACACCCTAAATGTGAATGTATCCTACGACAGCCGCCTAACAAATCAATTGACGTGAGGCAAAAACAGCGACATTGTTTCTAGGTTAGCTTGCGTGTGTTTTTGCCCACGTCATCTCAATCGTTATGCCGCTTATTATTTGCTGACCAGAGAAGGTGTTCAGTGCTCTAGCCCTTACTATTGTCACCTAGTAACAGGTGCATATCCTCGCGCAATGCTGCAATCTCAGCGCGCAGTTCTTTGATGGACTGAGCGCTCGCCACTTCCGCCTCCTGATCCTCTGCGTCGCGACCGATGAAGAAAGTTGCTAAAGTTGCTGTCACATACCCAAAGACGGCGAAACCATAGAGCGAGAGGAGAAAGCACAACACACGCCCTTCTGCCGTTCGCGGCCAATATTCCGAACCTATCGAAGTCATCAACATCGCCGTCCACCATAACGCCACCCCGTAAGAGTTCAGACCACCGGGAATTTCGTTCTCAAAAGCATACATCCCTGCCGCCCCGGATAACGTCACGACCGTCGTGAGCGCCATGACATACCCGAGGCCGCGCCTCCCCATGCTTGCGCCAAGCGCCTTCATCCCACGATTAAGCGAAGTGATGACACGCACGAGGCGCAACCCGCGGGCCGCGCGAGCGAAGCGCAACAGTCGTACCGCGCGCAGGATGCGGAAGACACGTAGCGCCGGCACCGCCAGCGCGATGGCTGTCAACCAATTACTCTTGAGGTAAGTGAGCTTGTACGGCGCGAGAGTGAATTTTACGGCGAAGTCTATGATGAAAATTATCCAGATGACAGTGCCGACAGTTCCGAGAAACGGGCTGAGGCCCCAAGTAAGCTCAATCACCAAAAGCGCCAGCCACACGAAGCCAAGCACGAGCATTGGTGTTTCGAGCCAATCTTCAAGCTGCTGGAGAACTTCGCTCCGCTCATTATCCAGTGTCCCTTTAGGAGAACTGTTTGTGACGTGCATGGAATACCTCCCGCCTGTTTAGTTGTTATGGCCTCTTTATCTTTCTACGCTACCATAATTACCGTCCTCGAAAAGGCATATAAGCTTGAAGGGTGATCTGGAAGGTTCGTACAATGAAGGTGCATCTGGTTGTTGGCAATTACAGTGGTCTACGTGGAGCCTGGAGGAGAGCAGCAAAGAGCCTTGCTGTCCAAGCTTGGCAAGCACAAGATGGGCAAGTCTTGCCTGTATTTCAAGCAGCTTGCTGATCTTGACAGGTCGACGCTCGAAAAGCTTGTCGTCAGTTCGATAGCGGAGGTAAGGCGGCGCTATGGGTAGGACGCGCGGGCGCCTAACAATTCATTCAAGCCGACGCCGCTTCGCGGCGCGGTTTAATTCAGACGTTATGCGCTTGCTTGAATTTGAAGGATATTAGGATAAAGTTCTTATGAAACACTTACTCCATACAGCCTTCCTTCTAACGCTTCTTGTCTCAGGAGGGATTGCCCCAGCATATTCCCAAACGAAAGAACAGAAAAAACAGCAAAAAATATTTGCCGCAGTGCCAGAGCATTTGCGAGCCAGGCTAATTCAAAGATTAGATTTATACGTGGAGTATGAGCGCACGAGACAGTATGAGAAGTTGTATGACCTTCTATGGGAGTATGTTGTCAATCCGAATAACCTAAGTCGAGAGGCTTACGTAAATGCCAGCAGAAAAACAATAGCCGAGGGGTATCGGAGCATTCTCTTGAAGTTTAAGCCTACCGATGCGACTGATTTATCTCTTGAGGATAAAGGTATCGTACGCTATGACATCTGGGGGACAGCCAAAGTAAAAAGTGAGGGAAAGGTTTACGTGAAGGATGCCGCAATAGAGGCTCGTTGGATCAATGGAGAATGGTATTTCGCCGGCGTCGCAGACGTAATACTTGATTACGCGACGTTCGCACCCAGCTCCTTTGTGCCGCGCACAACAAGTCGTTCGTTCGAGTGGCGTACCCCCAGCTTGCCTCTTATCAATGTTGCGAATGATTTTAACTTTATTGGGGGGCAATATGAACAAAACAAGTCGAACACTTATTACCGTCGCCATTGTATTAGTGGGCGCGATGTTGGCTTCAACTCTGATGCTGAAATTTACTCCTAAGGATTCGTGGCTGGCTTTTGCTGGATGGATAATTTTCTTTATCGCTATTCAATCTCCGTTTTTATTTATTCAGTCAGCCCAGGACGGTTGCACGGCGTGGTTGACTCGTTTCCGAAAAGGAGAATAAGCCATGAAGAAAGTCGCAATTCATTACTGCGCCGTTTGAGCAATCAAGCAAAGGATGGCTTCCCGTGTGGCAGCCCAACTGCAAAAAGAAAACAACGTAACGGTGGAAACGGTCAGAGGTGGACTTGGCGAGTTTAGTGTCTATCTTGACGAGCAGAAGGTTATTGATACGAATCGTTTTTGGTATCCAACCACAAACAAGGTTGTAAAAAAGATACAGGCGCTGCTCGCCACGTAGCCTAATTACGTCGTGCCTGCGCCGCCGGACAGGTAATTCGAGTCGAGGGCGGGATAGCGCCTCTCAAGTTGCGTTTTTCCTGCTTGCCCGCGCGTATCTGCCCATGCCCGCTCAATTCCAGCGTTAGTATTTCTAATTCTTTCCTTTTCCGCTTTGCCCAATCAATTTCTTCGCGTGGTTGCGGGCGATTAGCGGGATGCCTTCGTCGTTTGAGAGGCTGAGGAGGATCGGCTTCATTTGTTCGCGGTCGGAGATTTCGTTGCGTTTGAAAAATGAATCGAGCATTTCGAGCAGTATCGGAGCGTTTAAGGGCTGGTTCTTACGTGCTACGGTGATATCGAAGATCCAGATGTATTGGTTCGAGAGACGGCGGTATTCGTCGGCCAGCGTTTTAGCGTCTTTGTTAGTGGTGTAATTGTAACGGGCGGTTCGCGTCTTGCCGTTTTTTCGAATCGTCATCGACGCTGTACCAAGATGCGCATAATCTTTTTCGTACTGGTAGTTTTCGGAACTGTTTACAAAATCGAGCGCATCCAGGACTGCGTCGATTCGCCTCATTGCGGCCGTTGAAACCTCGAGGGGATCGGAAAACATTTCCTCGTGACCGGCACGTTTGAAAGCGATCGTGCCTTTACCGTCGTCTCCGTGGCTTATGACAATTTTGCTGACGATGAAACTGGGTTGCGAAAATTCGTAGATGTAAGGAGCGAGCGATTCGCTCGTGAGCCTGGATGAGTTGTGTTTCGTGTCTTGATCGCCCGCGTTCGAATCGGGGCGTTCATTCTTTTTCGCCGCGTTCTTTAAGGCAGGCGTAGGCTCAGGCGAGGCATTCGGTGTTTCGCTAGATCCTACGAGAGGTTTCGGCGTCACGGCCGGACGACGATTGTTCTTTTTCTGCGCGAGCAATTCGGTCGCTGTCGCAGCGAACAACAATGTGAAAATCAATAAATATCGTTTGGAAAAAATCATTCGTTCACTAAAAGGTCCACTCGCTCTGTTTCCGGACGTTTGGATGACTGTTGCGGTGCGAAAGTTTATTAACGGCAGAAAAATTAAGGCATAAGAGGCGAACAATTTGTTGGTGCGGATTCGTGCAATTCGTCGTTCCGCTTTTCTGCGGCAACGAAAGCAGCCACGATTCACACTAAGATGCACGAAAAGCCACTAAACGCGCCTCAACGCTTAATCGAACTTCACGGAAACGATTTTTGAGACGCCGACTTCCTGCATCGTGACGCCGTATAGAGCACGGGCGGCTTCCATTGTGCGCTTGTTGTGGGTGATGACGATGAATTGGGTTTTTTCGGCCATCTCCGCGATTTTGTTTACGAATCGGCCTACGTTGGCATCGTCGAGGGGCGCATCAACCTCATCCAAAAGACAAAATGGCGACGGTCGGTATTTAAAGATCGCGAGAACGAGGGCGATTGCCGTCATCGCCTTTTCGCCGCCGGAAAGCAGAAGGATATTTTGCAAACGCTTGCCCGGCGGTTGGGCCACGACCTCGATTCCGGCTTCGAGGACATCGTCGGATTCGAGCAAGGTCATCTCGCCTCGGCCGCCGCCAAAGAGTTCCTGAAAAAACTCGACGAAATTGACGTTGATCGCTTCGAAAGCCTGTTTGAACCTGATGCGCGAGCGCTCTTTAATTTCGCGCAATGCTTCCTCGGCCGAGGTTATGCTGTCGATTATGTCCTGCCGCTGCGATGAAAGGAAAAGCAGGCGTTCCTCCGTCTCAGCCAACTCTTCGACCGCAAGCATATTGATCGCGCCGAAACCCTCGAGCCGACGGCGAAGATCATCGGCGCGGGGGCGGGCAGAATCGAGTTCAAAATTTTCTTCGAGCGTTTCCGTCGCGATCAACTCTTCGAGAGAAACGTGCAGCTCGTCCTGACATTTTTCGGTGATGTTTTTCAGGCTCGTCACGGCTTCTGCCTGATGAACTTCCACGGCGGCACGTTCGTTCATTGCCGCGACCGAACGGTGATTCAGCTCTGCGAGCTCCTCGCTCACGGCATCGGCCCGCATGCGTGCGGAATTGACCTTTGAAAGAAATTCTTCCAGCTCTGCGGCTTCGCCTGCAACAGTGGCGTCCGTCTCGGCGATGCGCGTCGCTAGCGTGGTCACGGAAAAGCCGAGCCTTGAAAGCTTTTTACCGATTTCCGTGATCTCATTTTTCTCGACGCCGAGGCGATTTTCGAGGTCGCCCTTTTCGTTCTCGATACGTCGAAGCGCGGCCTGGACCGATCGCCGGCGTTCGCCGGATGTCGCGGCGACGGTGCGCTTTTCGTTAAGAATCGTGTTCTCGGATTCCGAGACATTACGAGCCTGGGAGAGCGATGAGCCGGTGCGATCGACGAGCTGCACAGCCTCGGCGCGCATTTGATCGGCCGACTCGCGACTATTTCCTGCCTCCGCAATTCGCGCTTGAACTTCGTCTATCTCGCGACTTGTCTGCGCCGATTCCTCTGCGACGATTCGTTTATGACGCCCGGCCCGTTCGATCTCCTGAGCAAGCGACTTAGAATTCAGATCGAGACTTAGCAAATGTCGTTCGACCTTGATAATTAGCGACTGCAGATCGACGGTTTTTTCTTCGGCGTCCGCGAGCGCCGCCCGTTTCATCTCGACTTCCGCAAGTGCGATAACCGCATCGCTCGCGTGTATTTTCACCTTTTCATTGAGGCTTGCGAGCTCGCGCTTAAAAGCAAGAAGCGATGAATTAGTTTCGTCCGTAGAAACGCGGCCGGCGACGAGAAGGCTGCCGCCGGCTAAAACTTCGCCGTCGAAATTAACGGCGGTTTCGGTTTCCGCGGCGTTGGGCTCGAATTCGTCGACTACGAGGGCGCGTAGTTCGCGAGGAAATGCGCGGGCGAGAATCTCCCCGAATTGAGAGCCGCCGTGTAGACTCTCGCCGACAGTCCGGCCGGCAATTAGCGCGATCTGAACCGGTTCACCCAAAGCGGCCTGGGGCGCGATCAAAACTGCGGCTCGTCCCGCGCTCGAACGGCGGATATATTCGGCCGTTTTAGATGCATCGGCAGTCGATTCGACCACGACGGCCTCAAGCATATTGCCGAACAGCGATTCGATCGCCCGCTCCGACGGCTCGTCGACCTTGAGATAATCGGCCAGGACGCCGAAAAACGTGACGCCGATTTCATCCTGCTCGGCGAACAATTTTTGAACCGGTACGGTATAGACGGCCTTTTTCTCTTCGAGTTCTTCGAGCGTATCCAGGCGGTGGCGGCTGCGCGAATACTCGTTTTCAATTGTGCGAAGCTGCTCTTCGCTCCGCTGTAGATTTTCGCGTGCAGTAAGCACGGCCTGAGCAAGCTGTTGTTTTTCGGCGCCGAGAGCAAGGTGCTTTTTTGTCTCGTCGCTTTTTTCCGAATCGAGGCGTCGAGCGGAGGCAAGATTTTCCGCAAGCGTTTGCTCGGCACGTTCCGCTTCTTTTTCCAAGCCAATTTTTCGCTCGGTAAGGCGATCGATGTTAGCCTGCAAACCGCGCTTTACCTCGTCGAAACGCTCGACGGCAGCCGTATGGCGAATCAGGTCTTCGCGGGCCGCTTCGAGGTGATCTTCGAGTTGACGTACAACGGCGATTTTGCCGGCGTAAGCGGCCTCGGCCTGGACGAGCAATTGACGTGACGCGTCGGCCTCGGAACTTTCCTTTTGGTCTTCTTTTTCCAGCCGCTCTCGTTCCCCGATCACGAGCCCGAGACGCTGTTCGAGGGCGGCGATCTCACCTTCGAGGGACGACGAGCGGTTGGTCAAATTGATGATTTGTTCGGATTGATATCGGTGCTCGCGTGCGTCTCGGTCGCGTTCGAGCGCGGCCTCCGAATGACGACGGCGAATATCGGTCAAATCTTCCTCGGCCTGACGAGCGGCGACGGTCGCCGATCGGACAGCCTCTTCCTGGAAATTTACCTTTTCCGCTAGATCCGTCTCGCGATCTGTCGCCTCCGCGAGCGAAGATTTTAGCCTATCGATCAGTTGAGAAAGACGGCTGCCTTCGGCTGCAAATACCTGACGCAGGAGCAGACGGTATTCATCTTGCAAAACTAGGTAACGTCGCGTTTTCGAGGCCTGCCGACGAAGGCTGTTCGCCTGTTTGTCGATTTCCGAAACGATATCGGAAATTCGGGAGAGGTTCGATTTGGCAGACTCGAGACGCGATTCGGCGGCACGCTGGCGCGTACGGAATTTCGAGATACCAGCCGCTTCCTCGATAAGGTTGCGTCGATCGGCCGGCTTAGCCGAAAGTATCTGACCGATTCTTCCCTGTTCGATAATCGCGTAATGAGCGCCGGACAGGCCGGTTCCGGCAAACAGATCCTGAATGTCGCGAAGACGGCAGGTCTTGCCGTTAAGCTGATATTCGCTTTCGCCCGAAAGGTAGAGCCTGCGCGTTACGGAAACGGCCTCGCCAGGAGCAAAATCAAGAGCGAACGAACGCGGCCGCCAATGACGTTTTGTCTTGATCGTTTTCTCGATCGTTTGAATCGAGCCTACTTGAGCAGCTTGAACCGTCTCAGCTACCTCTTCATGAAAACCGTTTTCCGAAACTCGTAACTCGGAACTCGAAACCTGAACAACTTCATTCTCTGCCGTCGGTTCGATTGTCTCGAAGTCGACGGCATGATCGTCGATTTCGCTTAATGTCTGATCGATGTCTTCGAGATCGGATTCATCGGATGCGACAAACTCCTCGTCGCGAACCATATGCAAGACGACCTCGGCCATTCCCGAAGGCTTTCGATTGCGCGAGCCCTGAAAAACGACGTCCTTCATCTCGCCGCCGCGCAAGGATTTTGCACGCTGCTCGCCGAGCACCCACGAGATCGCATCGCTTACATTTGATTTACCGCAGCCGTTGGGCCCGACGACGGCCGTGATGCCGTTGCCGGTAAAGACGACCTCGGTATAATCGGCGAACGACTTGAAGCCCGTGATTTCGATACGCTGAAGCTTAAACATCTAATTGTGTACGCGCGGAGAAAGACCGCTATATTTTGTTGTATGTGCGGAGCGCAAGTCAAACAAAATAGCCGCTGGTAAATTTAAAATAGAAAATCAGTTGACAGCTATCGGCCGATAGTTGTGAACTGATTTTCTAAAAGACAAGGACTAAATAGTTTCCAGTCTGACGTTGCGAAGGCCTTCTTTCTCCGCACGCTCGTTATCGAGCTCGGTCAAAACATCTAGAAGAAAATTCGTGTTCGAGACAACGTTGATTACGACCGGAAAGTCGGCTTCCGAAACTTGAAATTCGAAGGTGCCGCTGTTTATCTCAACGATTTCCTTGAATGCACCGGTACCGTGACGGCCGTTGCACTCGGCGTCGACGATCTTACCTTCATTAAAAGAAGCGTTCGCAAGGTGCATATCCGATTTTAGAACAAGCAAACCGGTCATTTTGGCATTCTCGATAACCTGAACCGCGTCGAATATACTTACAAACCCGAGGTGTCCGGCAAAAGTGACATCGGTCCGTACCTTTTGCGGCGAACGGTCGCGCGTAACGGCAAAATCGGGCCGGCGTGCACGGCGGATGGCTTCGAGACCAGGTGCAACCGAAACGCGTGGATCGAGAAGCTTTGCTTCCTGCAATCGATCGTACGCGACATCGAAGTCTTCGCGGGCGATATAAAGGCTGACAAGGGCGAGGCACTGCTTGGCCGCCTCGTTTAAGTTCTTCTGTTTAATACAGATATCCCGCATCTTTTCGCGAAGCGGGATCGATCGCGGACTGCGGTCGAGCGATTCGCGAAGCAGGGCGAAAGCCTTTTCGGACGAGGCGTATTTTACGAAAAGATCGGCATCGAGCAGCACCGATTCGATGGAAACTTCGGTTACGGGAGTTTCGGCAACGTGACTCATAAAAGGCGGGTTTGAACAAAAATGTTCAACACTTTAAAGTACCACATTTTTGCCGCCTCGTCAGTAGAATTTTTGGGGACGTCGAGCGAGAGAAATGTCCCCAAAAATCGAGAAAACTGGTAGTTTGGGGACGCGGTGATGGGACTAAAACCGGTATTTCCGGCGGAAACGTGTATGCCGCACGGTGTGAATTCGCGTGTTGAGTTTTTTGAATGCATTTCGATGCCCGCCAGCGGCGGGGTGTATTTAATAAGCGCTGTAAATCCACCGGGCAACGCACGGGCGTATTTAATGAGTTCCGTAAATTCTGCGAAAGGCCGAATTTTCTTGGAAAAAGTTGCAAGATTCGAAAAAATCGTCAATTTCCAAAAAACGGGTCTCACACTGTTTGGCCGAATCATGCAAGGATGTTTTCGGGAAGCCAGGGTTTGAAATCAAGTTTTTATGTTGAAGCATTGGGAAGATTTTTGTATACCGTTCGATTCGAAACAGGTGATGCGGCCGCGGGTATCGCTTTCGCCAAAAGGCATTATCTCGATAAACCGCATCGCCTTTGAAATGCTTGGCGAGCCGGAAGCCGTGATCCTGATGTTCGATCGCATTAACAGCCTGATCGGCCTGCGGCCCGGCCCAACCAAATTCGAACACGCATTTCCCCTCGTCTCGCCCAACAAATCCGGCCTCGGCAAAATCGTCCGAGGAAAAAAGTTCTGCAACTACTACCAAATATTCCTCGACCACACCATCGTCTTCAACCGCCTGACAAAAGAGGGCGACATACTGGTTTTATCCCTGAAAGACGCGATGGAATATCGACGGCCGGCTGTCGCCGATAGGTAACGGTGATCTTTATCGGATTGGCGTCCCCGAAATTATCGATTTCGTGAGAAAAAAAGGGTGACAAAAGTCGAAAAATCGTGTATTTTTCTATGAAAAACGAAAAAGCATGCGACGCGCGGGCTTGGGGATTGCATCTGAAATCACGATTCCAAATTTTTACAAGGAAATCCTTGGCAACAGACTCGGCCCCACCCACAAACCGAGCATATAACAACTGTAAGTTCGGAGCCTTTACACATTTCTTGAAGAATATGAAACGACTATTGATTGCCCTTTTGGCCGTATCTTCCGCAATAGCCCTTTTCGAACTATTTAACAGCGGCCGCTCGGCTGTAAACGCGCAGATCAAGGACAACAACATTTTGGCGCTTCTCGACCGCGACGACGCGTTTGAAAATTTGATAAAGACCGCGAATGCCGATGCCGAGGGCAAGGTCCGGGTTATCGTCGGGCTAAACCTCGATGTTCAGTTTAAGCCGGTGGGTGAGCTCAGCGCGGCTGCGATAGGCGTTCAGCGGGCCGAGATTCAAGAAGCTCAAGGCGAATTTGTCGGCAGATACGGGGCGAGAACTCGCAGAAGTATCGAGCGTTTTAACACTATTCCCTACGTCACGATTGAGGCTGATGCCGCCACGCTCGAACAGATGAAAAGGGACGGGCTAATCAAGACGGTCGAAGAAGACGCTATCGAACAGCCGACGCTGCTTGAGAGCACAAATATCATCGGCGCACCGGCGGCATGGTCGAGCGGATTCGACGGCAGCGGCTGGGCAGTTGCCGTTTTAGATACCGGCGTTGATAAAAATCACTCTTTCCTAAACGGAAGGGTCGTATCGGAAGCCTGCTATTCGAGCACGACAAGTTCGTCAGTGAGTGTTTGTCCGGGTGGCGTTTCCGCATCGACTGCCGCTGATTCGGGTCTCAATTGCGATCCGACGGTTCCGGGCTGTGCTCACGGGACGCACGTTGCGGGCACCGTTGCCGGAACTAACGCCACCTTTAGCGGCGTCGCAAAAAACGCCGGCATTATTGCCATACAGGTTTTTTCAAGGTTCAACACGCCTTCAAGCTGCCCGGAAGAGCGCGCTCCCTGTGTTAGCGCGTATGTTTCGGATCAGATTCGCGGCCTCGAACGGGTATTCGCGCTTCGCGACACTCATAAAATCGCGGCGGTGAATATGAGCCTTGGCGGCGGGCGTTATTACTCCGCTTGTGATTCGGTTCAATCAGGTCGAAAAGCGGTGATCGACAATTTACGTTCGGTTAAGATCGCGACCGTGGTTTCCTCGGGTAACGACAGCCGCACCGATTCGATGGGAGCTCCGGCCTGCATTTCAAGTGCTATAAGTGTCGGCTCGACCGGTGATGGCAGCTCCGCCGGCACCTCGACGACGCTCGACGCCGTTTCAAGCTTCTCGAACAGTGCTCCGTTCCTTCATCTCCTCGCCCCGGGCCAGTGGATCCGCTCATCGGTGGCATCGCCCAATGGCAACAATTTCTATTCGAATTACTCGGGCACCTCAATGGCGGCACCGCACGTCGCCGGAGCCTTCGCGGTTCTCAGGCACAAACGGCCCGAGGCGAGCGTCGGCCAGATCACGAAGGCATTGGCCGTCAGCGGCCTGGCGGTAACGGATGCGCGGAACAACGTTGTAAAATCCCGAATC
>JBHENZ010000067.1:0-3947 GCA_046261815.1 Pyrinomonadaceae bacterium
GATACAGATAGGAGAAACGCGAATCGTTTTTGACGACAATCGCGGCAAGCTCTTATCCGGTTCGACGCTGATAGCAGATCGCACTGAGGCACTCGATCCATCGAAAACCATATCGTTTCAAAGCAGCAAGATTCCGACGAATGAGCTGCTGAAAGGACAGTTTTCGTCGAGAAACGACCTGCTCGGTTTGATCAGCAAGGTGGGCGTGACCTTGCTGTCGGCGACGGGTCTTGACGACACTCTACACCAGATCGCGACCCTCGTCTTCGAAGCGGTACCGGCCGAGCGGTGCATCATCATGCTCCGCGACGAAAAGGCCGACGACGGGATGAAGATCATGGTCGCACGCGAACGGCGAAGCGAGGAGACCATTCAGGAAGTTCGGATCAGCCGCACTGTAATGGACGAGGTGATGAAAAACGGCAAGTCCGTCTTGACTGCTGACGCACAGCACGATCCTCGCTTCATGAGCCAGACGATTGCCTTGCAGGGAATTCGTTCAGTGCTCGCCGTGCCGTTGAGCGTCGACGAGAGAAATATTTTCGGCTTGATCTACGCCGATTCGCCTACCTGGGAAGCCACTTTTTCAGAGGAACACCTGAACATTCTCACGACACTCGGCTCGGTGGCCGCCATCCGTGTCGAAAATGCGACGCTGCTTGAGGAACGTCTCGAACGCGAGCGGATGGAAACCGAGCTGCAGCTTGCGACCGAGATCCAGCAGCGATTCCAGCCTTCGGCACCGCCTACGGTCGAGGGTTACGAGTTTCAGGGAATTTCATTCTCCTGTTTCGAGATCGGCGGCGATTATTACGATTTTATTCCGCGCGACGGGCGAATGATGATTGCCCTGGGCGATGTGTCGGGCAAGGGCACAGCGGCGGCACTTTTGATGTCGAGTTTGCACGCGGCGATTCACGCCCAGGTGGCGACTAACGTTTCGCTGGCGTCGACGATAACTTCGGTAAATCAGTATCTCGCCGAAAATACCCCGGCCAACCGTTTCGTCACCTTGTTTATGGCCGAACTCGATCCGCTGACCGGTTCGCTTCAATACATTAACGCCGGGCACAATCCGCCCCTCATCGGCCGGGCGGATCACTCTGTGACCCAGCTTTCGTCAGGCGGTTTTCCGTTAGGAATCATGCCCGGAGCCGAATTCGAGCTCGGCGAGACAATACTGCAGCCGGGAGAGGTACTCGTGGTTTATTCGGACGGCGTTTCCGAGGCCGTAAATCCACGTGACGAAGAATTCGGTCTGGATCGGTTAATTGATGTTGTGAAGAAGAATTTGACAGGGTCGGCGGCCGGGCTCCGCGATAAGGTCGAATCGGCGCTTTCAGCATTTACGCAAACCGCACCCGCAAACGACGATATTACGCTGGTTATCGTAAAACGACACTAATTGCTCGATTCGTCCCTTCCCTCGGTTTCCGATAGCCGGATCTTCTCCGGAAAAACCTGTTGACCACGCAATATTAATCGATTAAAATACGAGCGGTTTACTTCCTCTCGTTTCCCTTCCAGCAAATGCCCGCCCGACGTAAGATCAGTCTTTTATACATAGTTACCTGCACGCTCTTGCTCGTGGGTCTCGTGCCGCTGCTTTTGACCGGGTGGTTTCTATCCGAACGCAGCGGCCGCGAAATCCGGACCGTGGAAAACCGTTATCAAATCCAGCTGGTTCAGGAAAAAGCCCGGCAGATAGAGATGTTCGGGCAGAAGTACGGAGATCTGGTCAAGAGTGTTTCGAGAACTCTTGAACTATCCGCCGGTGCCTCCGCGACCTCTCGCGGTGATGAACGTCACCTAGAAACTCTCCGAGAAAATCCCGGCCTTGCCGGCCTATACGTGCGCCATGCGGACGCCGAGCCGCTGTCGCTTTTCCGACCGAATATTCTTACACGGGCCGATACCGAAACAATTGCCGCCGCTGCGATTCACCATGCGGCCGATCACAATTTCTCGGTGGGCGATCCCCTTCGTGTCCCGCTGAACAACGAACAGGTAATGACGATGACCACGATTAATGCCGCCGGAGCGGTCGTGGCGATCGTATCGGTTCGCGACCTGGCACGCGGCATCGTCGGGGCCAAAGCTGCAAGTGACGGTGATTTGTGGTCGGCCGGGCTTCCAATAATTTACGTTGTCGACCAGGATGGCCGTGCGGTGTTCTATCCGGATCCGGAGATCTCGGCCGAGCGGCGCGTTTTATCGCATTTGAAAATTGTCGAGGAGTGGCAGCAATCGAATAAACAGATTCAGTCCGGCCTCGTGCCGTTTACAGCGGAATACGGGGAAGAATCATTCGACATGATCGGTGCCTATTCGACCGTTTCCTTCGGCGACAAGACATACGGCGTGATCACGATGCAGGACGAGCGAAAGGCATTGGCCTCGGTCGGCGAAATGAAAACGCAGACGTGGATGATCAGCCTCATCTTCGGCGTCGTCGCGCTTGTATTGGGCAGCATTGCGGCACGCGCTTTGTCTTCACCGATAGTAAATCTTTCCGGCGCGGCCGAAAAAATTGCCGCCGGCGATTTGAGTACCCGCGTCGAAACGTGGAACGTTACCGAGATCGGAACACTCGGCGAATCGTTTAACCTGATGGCTGATAACCTCGAAGAGCATATGGCTCGATTGGCGAAAGCCGCGCAGGAAAATCGCGAACTTTTCGTCGGCACCGTTAAGGCCCTGGCCGCCGCGATCGACGGCAAGGATAAATACACACGCGGACATTCGGAGCGTGTTGCGCGAATCTCAATCGCGATAGGACGCCAACTTGATCTCCCCGAAGACGAACTCGAAACCCTGCGCATCAGCGCGCTTCTTCACGACGTCGGCAAGATCGCCATTGACGATGCGATATTGAAAAAACCCGCATCCTTAACCGCCGAAGAGTTCGAAATCATGAAGACGCATCCGGTCAAGGGCTACAAAATTATGTCGCAAATTCCGGCAATGAAGGAGTTTTTGCCGGGGATGTATATGCACCACGAAATGGTAAACGGCAAGGGTTATCCGCAAGGGCTTACCGATGAACAAATTCCGCTGCAGGCGAAGATCGTATCAGTTGCCGACACCTTCGACGCAATGACGATCGACCGGCCTTATCAAAAGGGGATGCTGCTGCCGGATGCTCTCACGAAAATACAGGAGTTCGTCGGCACGCGTTACGACAAGCGAGTGGTGGACGCCCTGGTACGCGGCTGTGATTCGGGCGAGATCGGACGCGGCGTCGTGCGATTTCTTGTGAACGCGAAACAGAAAGAAGAAGACGGCGAGGCGTCCGAATCGCGAAAGTTCGCCTAGAGATTAGACCGCCAGAAAAGTTCATGAGCGAACAGAATTTGCAGGAAGTTTGGGAAATCGACGTCGGTGGCAGAATCTATCAGGCCGCTTTCGCCGAGCTAAGCGACTGGATCTCTGAAGGCTCGCTGAAGCCAGAAGATAAGGTTCGAAAGGAAAGTTTGCGATGGATTGAGGCACGGCACGTTCCGTTTCTGGTGCCATTTTTTAACGCAAAAGCCAACAATTTGCCGATGCCGCGAACCGTAACGATCGTCAACCCAACGGCTCAGGATTCAGCGGCGCGGCAGCCAGCGGCGATGGCGACATATAACGGCGCGAAGGCACGCGCGATCAACTCGTTTATGTGTGTCGTCCATTCGGCAGTGCCGTCAGAATATATCTGCGACGCCTGCGGCACCGGTTTTTGTCAATCGTGCCCGAAGACCGTTGGCGGAACGGTGAAGCTGTGTTCGAGGTGCGGTGCACTTTGTCGATCGCGAACGGATGTTAATTCGCGGGCCGGTTTGGAAGCAAAACGAACCCAAGCGATTTTCGAGGGTTTTGGTTCCGTGGATTATTTCAGAGCGCTCAAGCACCCGCTGAAATTTAAATCCAGCCTGATTTTCGGAGCGGTAATGTTCGCGTTCTTCACG
>JBHENZ010000068.1:0-5544 GCA_046261815.1 Pyrinomonadaceae bacterium
GATTGGAAAACTGCGTTCCCACGTACGAGAGGGCAAACGTTGCCGGTACGAAGATAATAGTCACCAACCACAAAGGTGGCTTCAGAAAACGCTGGACGAGGCCGAGAATTATCGAAAGACAGAGGTAAAGCACACTGGCAAGCGCGACCGCACCGCCCGCGCTGAACCTGGTTTCGCCGGCCAGCGATTCATCGCCGGCGACGAGGGTACCGGCGGTAATATCGGTGAACGCGACGATGACGTAAACAAGCGCGATCCAGATAAAACCCATCATCGCGCGGCCGGCACCGGTGCCAAGTTTTTCCTTTGTGATCTCGGCTATACTCTGGGCTCCGTGCTTCACCGATGTGGCCAATGCCGAAAAATCGTGGACCGCTCCGATCAGTACAACGCCCAACGCGATCCATACCAGACACGGCAGCCAGCCGAACGCGAGGCACGCGATGATCGGTCCCGCAATCGGCCCTGCGGCCGCAATTGCCGAGAAATGCTGGCCAAAAAGATAAAAAGGCCTGGTCGGTACGAAATCTTCGGTATCGTTTAGCCTGTTTGCCGGCGTCTCGCGAGAATCGTCGAGTCGAAACTGCTTAGCGATCCACCGCCCGTAGGCGAAATAGCCGAACGCGAGCCAACCTAAAAATGCGATTGCGAGGAGCGTAAGCATGACTGGGAACAATCACCCGTCGGTAAAGAGGAAGTGTTTCAACGTCCTACTCGACATATTCGACGCTCTTTATGCGGGAGGCCCGGTGAAGTGGGTCGAACGTCGTGATTTACACAATGCGCTGAAGCACGTGGTGTGAATATCAAGCAAGGAGTATTCCGAACGCGGAAACCGTAAGTGTCCTAGACTGGTTTTTTCTTACATTCGTTTTATCCGCGAGTGTCGTCATTTTGACCATTTCCAAGCTCCAACCTCCAAAAAGAATTTCTTGACACCATCGCCGTCAAAACTCTATCATTATCTACCAACAGTGTTTGCCACGGTTGGCCACCTTGCCTCGCTGTGTACTCTAATCACGTACTTCTCGAACTTGTAACTCGCATAATCTACGCGACTTTTACAGAACCTGTCAACGAATAAATGTCTGCAAAATTAGGGGAAATTCTTGTCCGCGAGGATCTTGTGACGCCGCAGCAATTGCGCGAGGCGCTCGATTACCAGCGGTCAGCTGGCGGGCGGTTGGGAGCAAATCTCGTCAAGCTCGGCATTATTTCCGACGACGTTATCACGGCCGTGTTGTCACGCCAATACGGTGTGCCGTCGATCAACCTCGACCTTTTTTATATCGAGGATGAGGTGATCAAACTAATTCCTCAGGAAGTCGCCCTCAAATACATGGTTCTTCCGATATCAAAGGTCGGCGCGACGCTCACCCTCGCGATGGCCGATCCGACCAACGTTTTCGCGATGGACGATATCAAGTTCATGACGGGCCTGAATGTAGAACCGGTGATATCGAGCGAATCGTCGATCCAGCAGGCGATCGGGAAATATCACGCGGGGACGACCGAGATTGACGTGTTCGACTCTGCGATGTTCGAGGCCGATAAATCGGCCGCGAAAAACGGCAAGAATGGTAACGGTAAGAACGGAGGCAAAGCGGTTAAGAGTGGCGAACGACTGCTTGAGGCCGACCTCGCTGTCGACCTCGAAACATTCGATTTCACGCACAGCGACAACGAGGAGTTCGAGATCGTCGAACAGAACGAGGAGATCGACCTAGCACAGCTCGCACGTGCGTCGGAAGATGCTCCGGTTGTCAGGCTCGTCAACGTATTGATGGTGGATAGCCTTCGCCGCGGAGCATCGGACATTCACGTCGAGCCGTACGAAAAGGATTTTCGAATTCGCTTTCGTATCGACGGCGTGCTTTACGACGTGATGCACCCGCCGATGAAGTTGCGTGATCCATTGATCTCTCGCCTCAAGATCATGGCGAAGCTCGACATCGCCGAGAAACGCTTGCCCCAGGACGGCCGCATCAAGATCAAGGTCCGCGTCGACGAACGCTCGCGCGAACTCGACTTTCGCGTTTCGACATTGCCGACACTCTTCGGTGAAAAGGTCGTGCTGCGACTTCTCGACAAAGACAAGCTGATGCTTGATATGTCGAAGCTCGGATTCGAAGAAGAGAGTCTCGAAAAATTCCAGCGGGCGATCGCAAATCCGTACGGAATGGTGCTCGTCACGGGGCCGACGGGTTCCGGTAAGACGAACACGCTTTATTCGGCGCTGCAATCTTTGAATACGCCGGAAACGAACATTATGACAGCCGAGGATCCGGTCGAGTTCAACCTTCAGGGCATCAACCAGGTGCAGATGAAGGAACAGATCGGGCTCAACTTTGCGGCGTCGCTTCGATCCTTTCTCCGCCAGGATCCGAACATCATCCTCGTCGGTGAAATTCGAGATTTCGAAACCGCGGAAATTGCCATCAAAGCCGCCCTTACCGGTCACCTTGTTTTGTCGACTTTGCATACGAACGATGCTCCGTCAACGATTTCGCGTCTTGTGAACATGGGCATCGAGCCATTTTTAGTTGCAACGAGCGTCAACATCATCCAGGCGCAACGACTCATTCGCCGAATCTGCACAAACTGCAAGGAAGAAACGCATTACCCTGTCGAGGGTTTGATCGAGGTCGGATTTTCGAGCGACGAAGCTGCACAGCTGAAAATGTTCAAGGGTCGCGGCTGCGACGTTTGCCTGCATACAGGGTTTAAGGGACGCGTCGGTCTTTACGAAGTGATGGAAGTAACCGACGACCTACGCGAGTTGATCATTATTGGCGCAAGCGCGATAGAGCTAAGGCGAAAGGCGATCGAATGCGGGATGATCACCCTTCGCGAATCGGGATTGCACAAGTTGCGCGCTGGGATAACCACAGTTGAGGAAGTAGTCAAGGAAACGGTGTTGTAAAGATTGTTTGGAGGGAAATATGCTAGTTAGGGCAATTGCATTATCGTTAGCAATGTTGATCGGGCTGGCCACGATCGTACCTTTTGGCACGAACGAAGCGGAGGCAGGTCCGAAGAAATCCAAGCGTTACAAAAAGCAAAAAAAGTACAAGAAGTATTCCAAACGCTGGTGGCGGCAGTATCATGCCAGGCAGCGTCGCAAACGAGCGCTGCGTGCCCGCAGGCGTGCGCTTCGCCTGCGTCAGCTAAGGCTTGCCAAAAAATCCGAAAACGGTAAGCAGAAATCGGTCGCGGCCGCTGCAAAACCCAAGGCCGCCGAAACCCGGTCGGCACTTCTTCCTTCCGGACAAGTAGCTCCGGCGCGGTGGAAGGCCGGTGAAAATTCAGGTGCCGAAGTTCGCTTCCGGCTTGAAGATTCGCGCGGCTCACAGGTTGGAACGGCCGCGATCTCCGTCGTCGGTCCGACGATGGGCGAAACGGTCGCAACTGGTCGCAACCGAAGTTTGGGCGGCGTTCCGACGACAGCTCTTCGCCGTGAAGTCATCAATCAGATGATTCGCGAAAACGGATGGGTCGTGAATGATTTCCAAAAGGAAGTCGGCGGCAAGTCGGTTTACGTCGTGGTAGCGCAATCGCAAAATCCCGGCGGCAACGTGCAGTCGAGAATGTTCTATTTCACCGAAGCCGAAGGACGCATCTACAGCGTCGCGACCAATACCGCCGCCGACGTTGCCGAGCAGCTGGCTGAGGAATCGGAAAAGGTGATCTTCTCGCTGCAGGCCCGGCCGCGTCCGGTGCAACAGGCTGCCGCGAAGCAGGAGTAAAGCAGAACAAACTTCAGTTTGTTCACTCGCGTTGACCAAAACGCGAATACTTATAAGCAAAATTAAGTTCGTTGAACTTGAATCCCCAAACAAATTTATGTCGCAAGAACAACCAAAAGCCGAATCTCAGATCACGCTGCCTGATTTGCTTCGACGGATGACTGATGCGGGAGGTTCGGACCTCCACTTGTCCACGAATTCTTCGCCACAGGTTCGTGTTCATGGGCAGCTTTCCGCGTTGCCAGGCTTTGCGCCGTTGACACCGGCCGACACAAAACGGCTCGCGGATTCGGTTTTGACCGACGCCCAAAAACACAGATTCGAAGAAAATCTCGAGCTGGATTTTTCATTTGGGTTAAAGGGAATGTCGCGTTTTCGGGCCAATCTGTTCAACCAAAAAGGCGCGGTCGGCGCGGTTTTCCGCGCGATTCCGTACGAGATCAGGTCGTTTGAGGCCCTTGGGCTTCCACCGATCGTTTCCGATCTCTGCAAAAAACCTCGCGGGCTCGTGCTTGTAACCGGCCCGACCGGTTCCGGCAAATCGACGACATTGGCCGCGATGGTCGACAAGATCAATATCGACCGGCATGACCACATACTCACCATCGAAGATCCGATCGAATTTCTTCATAATCACAAGAACTGCGTTGTAAACCAACGCGAGGTGGCAGCCGACACGCATTCCTTCGCGGCGGCATTAAGAACGGCGCTACGCCAGGATCCGGACGTTGTGCTCGTCGGCGAAATGCGCGATCTCGAAACTATCGAGATGGCGTTGCGCATCGCGGAAACGGGCCATCTGACCTTCGCCACGCTGCACACGAACTCGGCGTATTCGACGATCAACCGTATTATCGACGTTTTTCCCTCGGCGCAACAGTCGCAGGTGCGAACGCAGCTTTCCCTCGTGCTTGAGGGAATCCTTTGTCAGTCCTTGCTGCCGAAGGCGTCCGGCGATGGTCGCGCGATGGCACTTGAGATTCTTGTCCCAAATGCCGCTATCCGCAACCTGATTCGCGAAGACAAGATTCATCAGATTTATTCGATGATGCAGACAGGCCAGGATAAGTTCGGTATGCAGACGTTCAACCAGGCCCTCGCATCGGCCGTTCACAAGCGGCAGATCACGCTCGAGACGGCGATGCAGCGCACATCGAACGCAGACGAGCTGAAAGAATTGATCGAACGCGGCGCCGGTCTAAATCAGTCGTACACCGGTACCGCAAAACCGTCCACGCCGGGCAGCCCATACGCGCAAGGAAGGCCAGTCGGGCAGAGACCGCCGGTTAGATAAATTTCGGGATGGTCTCGCATCTCAACCGACCAACCCGCCGACGAAGCGTCGGCACCCTCCTCGAACCAGGAGGAGAGCCAAGAGAGAGGAGAGAAAGATGCCAACTTTTGTTTATAAAGGACGAAATCGTTTGAATGAGCTGGTAACCGGGGAAAAAGATGCCACGAGCCAGGACGAACTGCGTGCTTTGCTCAGGCGCGATCAGATCGTGATGACGCAGGCCACGGAAAAGGGCACGGTCTCGATTCCGAAGCTTGGCCGGCGCAAAAAGGTGGGGGCAAAAGAATTGGCGGTTTTCACACGGCAGTTTTCGGTGATGATCGATGCCGGTCTGCCGCTTGTTCAGTGCATCGATATACTTGCCGAGCAGCAGAAAAACGTTTACTTCAAAGACGTGCTGCATCAGGTGCGGCAAAACGTCGAGGAAGGTTCAACGCTTTACGCAGCCCTTCAACGACATCCGAAAGTCTTCGATGCTCTTTACACCTCGATGGTCGAGGCGGG
>JBHENZ010000069.1:0-3334 GCA_046261815.1 Pyrinomonadaceae bacterium
CATCACAACAAACTGCCAAGCCCACGCCGCCGCCAAAGTCGAAAAACGATCGAACCGTCATACTGCAATAATAATGAGGTGGAATTATGAAGAGACCCGCCCTTCGCAGAACAATTTCATTAATAACATTCGTGATGTTGGCCTTTGTTTTTGTTCACAGCGTTAATGCTCAGAGCGGAAAAGAGCGCCGCGAGGCACGGAAGCTGATCGAACAAGCCGACCAGGCGATGAGCCAAAGAAATTACAGCAACGCAAAGGATCTCTATTCGCGCGCCCTGGCACTAACGCCGGCCGACACCCACGCTCGCTTTTGGAAGGGAGCCGCACATGCATACCTCGACGAAGGCGACCAGGCACTTCCCGAATTCAACGCCGCGTTGACGGGCGGATACAAGAAACCGCTGGAAGTCTACTCGCTTCGGTGGAGAATTCACTACGCAAAAAAGGATTTCGATTCGGCCTATAGCGACGTCCAGAAGGGCCTGCAGCTCGAGCCTTCAAATCGTGAGTTCCAACTTGCCTCTGCCGATTTGCTCTACGCCCGCGGATCGAACCGGGAAGCGCTCGATGCTTATCTAAAAGCCCTTCCGACCGCGCAAAACAAGGGCGACATATATCTGAATATAGCTCGCATTCAACACAATCTGGGCGATCCGGCTGCACAAACCGCAGCTGCACAAGAGGCTGTGAACAACGGCACGCGGCATGTGGCCGAAGCGTTTCTCGTGGTAGGTGACGGGTTGCAAAAACAAAAGAAATTCGACGAGGCCGCGATAGCGTATCGAAAGGCGATTTCCGCTCGACCCGATTCGTACGATACGCATCGAAAGCTTGCCGAAATTTACCGCTCGCAAGGTCGATTCGCGGAAGCAATCGACGTCACCCGCAAAGCACTTGCACTTGTAAATCTAAAAATCGAAGAAATCTCGAAAGGCCCGACGCCGCCCGCCGAAACGCTCGCATCGCTGCGGCAGACCGCTGCCGATATGTACACCGATGCAAGCTGGTATTACAGTTTGACGGATCGTCATGCGGATGCCGTCGATGCGGCCGATGCGGCCATTATGCTGCGACCCGAGCAATCGATGGCCTACAGCAATCTTTGCCGGGCTTATAATGATTTGAAGAAACCGTCGATGGCCGTCACAGCCTGTAATAACGCGCTGCGGCTTAATGCAAACGACGGCGAAACTTTGTTTTATCTTGCACGCGCCTTTGACCTCAGCTCACGCCCAGCTGAGGCGAGCGTGAATTATAAACGCGCCGTCAAGGGACTCGAGGAAAATTCAACGAAAAATCCCGAAAATTGGGACGTTCATTATTTGCTCGGCAATGCCTATTTTGCCGATAATCAGCGAGACAAAGCGATTACGTCATACAAACGTGCCCTTCAGTTAAACCCGCGATTCGCGAAGGGGTATTACAATCTGGGGATAATTCAAGTACTTCAAAAAAATAGGGCGGCGGCACTCGAGGCTTACAACGGTCTGGTTCCAATCGATCAGGCTCTCGCGACCAAGTTAAAGGCGGAAATCGACAAGTTATAAATGCATCAAAACCGGCGATTCTCAGCCGGTTTTTGATTTTGCCATAACCCACTCGGGCAAATTTATCGAGCGGCCTAACAGAAAACTGGCCAGGTTAGGCTGTTCGTGGGAGCGGTCGTATCCGACCAGTTCGACGTAGGCATTTCCCGCAACCGGATTTCCATTCACCCTACCCTCCACAGTGCAGCTGCCTTCCCAATAAACGATCATCGTCGTCCCGCGCGTATCCAGTTCCTGATCGTTCATCACGGGCGCCATGCTGAGGTCTATACCAAGAGAAACGATTTTGATTCGCCACCGGTTCGGGTACACCGCTCCGGAGTTCGGACTTTGCCGGCGGCTTAGAACTTCAATGGAAAAATCTTCGCTTTTCAAAGCAATCGCCGAGCCGTCCGCGTCTACGAAAGTGGCGCTCGAATATGGAGAAACGTTGTCGTCGCCATCACGCAGCTGGTAACACATCAATTCGTTATCGTTTTCGAGCTGAATCGAAAACCAATCCCAGCCTTTTTGCCGCTCGGTCGGCGTCCAGGTTCCGAATTCGCGGTCCATCCACGCAGTGCCCTCAAAATGTTCGCTGACTCCGTCGATCACCACCTCACCCTCGGCGTGCATCCTTGTGTATGAAAAATATCGCGAGGCCTCGCCATCATCCTTGAAGGAAACGCCGCCGGGCCCGTGGAAAATCGCATCCTTGAGCGGTTTCAGCGACGCCTCAAAATCCGCGTCGCCATCGAGCGTCGCCCGAAGATGGTGAATATTATGCGCTTCGCGAACCGACCAATCGCCAAGCCGGACGTAAAAGCGGTCCTCGCTCACCGCCGCCGGAAAATCCATCAGGGCGTTCGAGCTTTTCCGGTGCGCGTATCGAAAAATTTTCTTGTCGCAGTCGGTAATCGCAAAATGGGCGAAATAATACGGATTGCCGATAAGCCGCAACGGAACAATCGAAAAGCGGTCCAGATCGGTGCGGCGTTTGAAAAATACGAGCTCAAATCCGAATCGACGGCCGGAGTTCGTAATTCCGTGACCGGTGTAGTACCACCACTCGGTCTGGGCCTCGCTGTGCGCGGCCAAATCTCGTGGAAGCGTGACGCCTTGATGTTCTGAGCCGTCCCGCAAGGTCGAGGCAGGGCCCGCTAAAGTGTCGGTGACAATGTCGAAAAAAGCCGTCGCTGCCTTTTCGGCCGTATTGAAGGCGGAAATAAAAAATTCGGTTTGTAACATAAAATCACCCGTCGAATATTCCTTTATTCTAGGAAATTCGAGCGGGTGATTAAAAGGGATTTGTTAATTGCGGAGTTTAGCGATTAGCGAATGGCCACATCGATGCTTTGCAGGCGTAACACCACGCGCATCGTTTCAGGTCGATTGTCGATGTAGGCCGGGACAAACGGTGCGTATGCGAGATCAGTTTCGAGTGCGCGCTCGATCGCTTGGGCAGTTCCTCTGTTTCCCGCGGGTTCGACGACTTCGGCGATTTTGGCCGAGCCGTTTTCATATATGTCGGCCACGACGACAACCTCGTCGTACGCGATGTCGCCGTCGACAAGCGATTGGGTCAGCCAAATCAACGATCCTTCAGGATTTAAACTCGGCGATTCGTACGCCACGTCACGACGTGCAACGGCGTATTCCGACGCTGCACGGTTACTCGCGGAAATCATGATAGGCGAGGCGTTAATGCGAATCCGAGAAGCAGTTTCCAGACGCAATCGCGGAGCGGATGCGGCAATAAAGGAAATTAATGCAAAGGCCAAAACTGCCGTTGCCAAACCGCCGAACGA
>JBHENZ010000070.1:0-4581 GCA_046261815.1 Pyrinomonadaceae bacterium
CTGCTCCGGTCCGCGAAGCCCGCCACACCATCCAAATCCACGGAAGAAAAAGCGCGAAAACAATGCCGAACATCGTCGCCACGTGCCGTATCTTTACGCGTTGAAAAACAAGAATCGCAATCACTTCGGCCGCTACGACAAACCATCCGAAGTAATGTGTATAGACGAGCAAAAGATTGCAAATCGTTAATACCCATATGTTTTTGCCTTTAAAGTAAAATCTTGCGAAAAGCCAAATCGAAATTAGCGAAACGAAAAGCAGGACGCTGTACATCCGCACTTCTTGTGCGTATTTGATAAGCGTCCCGTTGAAGGCAAAAAAGGCAAGGGCAAGGGCGGTCGCTGTAAAGCCGATCTTCAGCTCGCGACAAAGTTGTAAAAACGGAAACAAGGCGAGAAGCGAAAACGCCAGCGGAAACATTCTCAGCCACAACAGCCCGTCGCCGCCGAGGCCGATCCAGAGCTTTATTAGTGTGTAGAAAAGCGGGGGATGAATTAAATCAAGTGCGACAAAACGGAAGAGCTGGCCCCACGCGTGCTCGGCAGCGTGAACTCCGAAAATCTCGTCAAACCATAGACAGCTGTCCGTTAAATTCCAGAAGCGAAAAGTGATGTAGATCGCACACAAGCCCCCGAGGGCGAGTTGACGCGATCTTCGAAAATAGGATCCTGTTCGCTCGTCCGGCATTCGGCTAAGTTAATTAGAATTTTCTGATTGCCCTTATAAAGGCCGAGGGTGGATTAGAGCTGCACACCGTCGCAGAGTTTACCGCCGACGCTCGTGTAAAAAAGCTGTACTTCCTTGAAAGTATCGGTATCCCGACAATACGACAAACACTGGTCGAATGGTTTCGAATAGATGTGAACGCTGACGGCCCGCTCGCCGTATTCAGGAATGTTAAGAATTTGGTGAATCGGCTCCTCTAGTTCGACTTTAGCGACGAGCGACGGGGAAAGCTCGAATCGTTCGGCCTCGCGCAATTTGCAATAGCCGCGGGTCTCATCCATTTCCTCGACGGCAAAATTCTGACCTTTCAAACGGCCGATCGGCACCGTCATCCAGCAGCGTTGATCAAAGTGATTGTGAATTCGCGACACCTGCCCCGGCTCCCAGCAAACAGCCATCAACTCGAAGCGTTCATCCTTGTAGATAAGGTTCCGCGTATAGTTCCGGTCGCTCCAGTAAAAGTATTTTTCGATCGAATCGACGGCTAACGGATTGTCACTCAAAAAATCATAAACGTATTCGCAGACGAAATTCTCGTCAGGAATATTCCGCAAATCGGTGATCAAATTTTCGACAGATACTTTTTGCATAATGCAAATTTTATTTCGCTTGTGCCGATTTCAAAAAGGCGGCAAACTCTGCAGCGTTTCTCGTTAATCCGGGAAACGTATCGATGACGCGTCCGTTCGAATCGACCACGGCGTAAAACGGCAAGGCGACCGTGCCGAACATCTCCTGCTCCAATTGCTGCTGTTTTTCGTATATCTCACCTTCGCCGTCGGTGTAAAGCCGTGCGAGAACGAATTTGTTCATCTCGGAGGCAACCTCCATTTTCGGAAAAACGTTCGCCTCCATCCAGCGACAGTTCGTGCAAGTATAACCGGTAAAATCGACAAACACGCGTTTGTTTTCGGCACGAGCCTTCTCGAGTGCGGCTCCGTAATTATTCGTTATCCACACAAACTCATCCACCGTGCCGCTGCCGAATCTTCCCGAGGCCGTTTCCTGAGCCGGCGGCAAGAACGCCTCAAGCTCTCCGAGCCTCGCACCGAACAACCCGGTGATCAGGTAAAAACTGATCGCTAAACTCACGATTGCAGAAATCAAGCGAAAGGCTCCAATGCGTTCCGGCTTGGAATCGTGCGAAAGCTGAAACTTGCCGAGCAGATAAACGGACAGAATGATTCCGATGGCGATCCACACCGCCAGCACGACATCGCGCGTAAAAATTCCCCAGTTCCACACAAGGTCGACGTTTGAGATAAACTTCATCGCCGCCGCGATTTCCAAAAAGCCCATCGCGACCTTGATCGAATTCATCCAGCCGCCTGCCCTGGGCAGCTGCGCTACCCACTGCGGCACAAGCGCAAGCACAAAAAACGGCAAGGCAAAAACCGCCGAGAACGCCAGCATTCCGGCAAGCGGCATCTGCCAGCTTCCCTGCGACGCGGAAACGAGAATCGTCCCGACAAAAGGCGACGTGCATGTGAACGACGTAAGCGTGAACGTCAACCCCATCAGTAGGGCGCCGATCAGTCCGCTACCCTCACCTTCCTGCGACCGTGTTAGGCGGTCGAGCGAGGTCAAGAAGCTCGTAGGAATATTTATCTCGTACGCTCCGAAAAGGTTAAAGGCGAAGAACACAAATATCGCTGTAATCAATAGATTGACCCAAGGATTCGCCGCAAATAAATTGATCCCGGCCGCACCGACAAAGATCGCCAGCAGCATTCCCAGCAAGGTAAAAGTCCCGACAATTCCTATCGAATAAACCGTCGCAAGTCGCACCGCCTTTGCGCGGCTTCCCGACGAATGATTCGTAAAATAAGAAACCGTGATGGGTATCATCGGAAAAACGCACGGCGTCAGAAGTGAAAGCGCACCTAGCGTCGCGGCGAGCCAAATAAAAGCCCGAAGGTCGGTCGGCGGTTGGTGGTTGCGGGCTGGCGGTTGAACTTTCGTAGTCGGGGCTTGGCTAGCCGCTTCCGGCTGACCGGTTTTTCTAACGTCTTCTTCGCCGGTCAGGGTCACTCGCTTTGTCCGTGGCGGCAGGCAATACGTGTCGTTGCAAAGTTGGTATCGAACGTCGAGGGCAAGCGTATCCAGGCTCGCCTCCGCCGCGGTCAAAATCAATCCAAAATCGACACGGTCTGTGAAAAATCTCGTCTCGAGCGGCTTTCCGTCTACGACAAAATTCGGATCGGGCTGTATTTTGGGGATCGGAAAGTCGATTGTTGGTGACAGTGAAAATGGTGAACCCGGTGAAATTTTTATCGTCGTTGCGATCGGTCCGCCCTGCGGTTGGTCGAGAGCGTAAAGATGCCAGCCCGGCTCGATTGCTGCGGTAAGTTTTACGTCGGCAGGCTTCCCATCCGCCCGAGTTTCGTTCCGCTTCTCAGCGGTTAGGGTCCATTTTGCCGGGTCCTGGGCATTCGCGGCAAAAGGAAAAAGAATAATAAAAAGAAGTGGTAATAAGGATAGATGACGCATCGTCAATTCTTAATCTTATTATCTTACGCCGTTTTATTCCAATAGTTTTGCCATTGACTGGCAGACCTTACCTTTACTTTGCCAAGCTTTTGGAAGATGACCTCGGGTGCCGTCGTGCTTTTGGTGTTTTTCGTGGTTGGGGTTTGGACTTAACAAAGAAGAAACCCCTACACGCACGAAAAAGCACAAAAAATCACGAGAGGACCGGGGTTAAAACCAAACCGAGTTTCGACCGACAGTTCGCCGTCGATCCGTACTTTTTTGCAGAACGACGTTTACTCGTTTATAATCGAGTGTTTAACGTGCTAAAGCGCGTTGTTTGTTTGCCCTTCACACGAGGATGGATTTTGGCCAAAACAGCAACACGACAAAAGACCGAAGCGAAAAGCGAAAAGCGAACCTCCAACGGCCGCTCCAATGGCCGTGTCGATCAGGACATAGTAAAACTCGCGCACGCTGAATACTTAAAACGCCGCAAATCGCAGCTTGAAGCCATTAAGAAACTCGACAAGAAATTGCTGCGCGATATGCTTTATCAGATGGTGCTCGGGCGTCGTTTTGAGGAAAAGTGTGCCGAAGTTTATCGCATCGGCAAGATCGGCGGTTTCTGCCATCTTTACATTGGCCAGGAAGCAATCGCCGTTGGCTCGATGATGGCGCTCGAGGCCAAGGATATGGTTATTACGGCTTATCGCGATCACGTGCAGGCGATGGTGAAAGGCATTACACCCGAAGCCGTGATGGCCGAGCTTTACGGGAAAGAAGGCGGCTGCGTTAAAGGCAAAGGCGGCTCGATGCATATGTTTTCGAAAGAGCTCGAATTCTTTGGCGGCCACGGCATTGTCGGCGGCCAGATCGGGGTCGGCACCGGCATGGCCTACGCCGCAAAATATAAAAATTCCGGTCAGGTCACGCTCTGTTTTTTTGGCGAGGCCGCCGTCAACCAGGGCATCTTTCACGAATCCCTTAACATGGCCCAGCTTTGGAAGCTGCCGATCATTTACATCTGCGAAAACAATCAATACGGCATGGGCACATCGCAACAGCGTGCTATGAGCATCAGCAGCGTCGCTAACAAGGGTGATGCCTACGGAATTGCAAACGAATTTGTGGACGGCATGGACGTGATGGCCGTCCGGGAAGCTACGCAGAGGGCGATTGAGCGAGCGCGAAAAGATTCGCTCCCGACGCTGCTCGAAATTCGAGCGTACAGGTTTATGGGGCACTCGATGTCCGATCCGGGAAATTATCGAACGCGCGACGAGATAAAAAAATACCAGGAGCGCGACCCGATTGTGCTGTTTAAGGACAGTCTCAAAGAATCAAAAGTTCTCGATGAAAAAGACTTTGAAAAGATCGAACAG
>JBHENZ010000071.1:0-7423 GCA_046261815.1 Pyrinomonadaceae bacterium
GATCGAGGGTATTCAAGGACTCGGAGGAATGCACAGTTCGCTAATCTTCAAAAACCGTGTCTTTCACAGCGGCACGATTTTTTCCGACGGCGTAGAGCCTAAGGCCAAACGAAATCATCAGAAGGGAAATTCCGATCCAGATCACGACCCAGAAAATACCTGGAATCCCGGTCGCATTCGCGATGTTGGCGGCGTCCGTCCGAATGTCGGAGCCGATTATGGGCGCGTTGATAAAAAACAAATTCTTGAGATCGAAAATCGCGTTCAGCAGGCACTGTACAGCGAGGAATGCGACGGCGAAATTGGCATATTTAAGGTTGAGAAATCTACCCAGGGCAAATAACCCGGCGGCAAGCAACAACCCGGCAACGGCCGTGAAGGCGATGCTCGAAACGTTAGTTTGCAGCGACAAAAAGTTGAAGATTGGGCTGACAACCGTAAAAATGCCGGTAACGGCCATAACGAAAATACTGAGCGCGATCAAGATCTTGTTCGGCGAAAAGGCGCGCCTGATGAGAAAAAGCATCAGTACGCCAAAGGCCGTCGTGCCTAGATAGCCGGCACTGGCGACAAGCAGGCCGCTCAAATAGTCGTTGTATGAATAAACCTGACCGCTGCCGTCGGGAGCTATGGTCAAACTTTGAACGGAGCCGCCCGTCAAAACGGACATTAATGCGTGACTGCTTTCGTGAACGAATGTTACAAAAAGCCGAATCGGATAAACGAGATACTCGGCAAACGGCAAAAACCACAGTAAAACGGTAACGGCCGTCGCCAACACCAAAAGCCAAACTTGGGGCTTGGCATCTTCGGCAATTTTGTATCTCATAAATCCTTGCACTCCTTATTCTACGTTTGATTTTACACCAAAGTTCGGTGTTGCCTAAGACTTTCCGCACTAATTGTGAAAGTCAATTTGTAATCACCCCGACTGAGTGAAATCTCCCTTCCCGCCAGTTTTACGCTCGAGCCGGATATCTGAAATGACGATATCTTTTTGAACCGCCTTGCACATGTCGTAAATTGTAAGGGCTGCAACCGAAACCGCGGTGAGAGCCTCCATCTCGACGCCGGTTTTCGCCGTAGTTTTTGCGGTTGCCTCGATGCTCACGCCGAAATCGCGCGTTACGATGTCGATATCCACGCCTGAAAGATTTATCTGGTGGCAAAGCGGAATCAGCCCGGACGTTTTCTTTGCAGCCATTATGCCGGCAATGCGGGCGATCTCAAGTGGATCACCTTTTGGATTAACGTTTTTCTGAATAGCGACGAGCGTCTGGTGCGACAGTATCACCTTTGCGGAAGCCGTCGCTGCTCGAAGGGTTTCAGCCTTTTCCGAAACATCGACCATTTTTACGTGACCTGTCTCGTCGAGATGCGACAGAGTTTTCATATCTCTATAAAAATATCACGTCGGCCATTTCGCCCGCCTGAATCCTTTTGCCCTTAGGCACAATAACCAGCGCTTCACACCGTGCAAATGCAACAAAATCGGACGAGCCGCCGCATTTTAGCGGCACCGCGATCAGGCGTCCGTCTTGTGATGAGGCGAGGGTTGCGGGCAGATAAGTATCGCGCTCCCGAAGGCCTTTCACATCCGCTTCGAGCACGGCAAAACCGCTGCGCAGTTCGGCCGTCGTGGCGTTCTGCATCAGCATTATGGCACGTCGGACGAAGAGATAGAACGTTACGGCAACCGACACGGGGTTTCCGGGCAAGCCAAAGAATAGCGTCTTGCGTCGTTTTGCGAAAACGGTCGGTTTGCCGGGTTTGAGCTCGACGCGGTCGAACAAAATCTTCGCACCCATTTCTTTAAGCGCGGGCTTCGTCAGATCGTATTTCCCGACCGAGACGCCGCCCGTGATTAAAACGATGTCCGAACGCCCGGCAGCATCTTCAACCTGCATTTTGAGGCTTTCGAGATTATCCGATGATATAGGAAATTTCTCGGCACTGATTCCGAGTTGTTTCAAAAATGCCAGCAGCATCGGCGTATTCGAATTTCTGATCTGATCCTGTTTCGGCCGTTTCGTATGGTCGACGATCTCGCTGCCCGTGGCCAGTATCGCCACACGGGGCCTTTTCGCGACCGTTACCTTCACACATCCGAACGCCGCGAGTGTGGCGATCATATTCGCGGTCACTGAATCGCCCCGCTGGAACACTTTTGACCCTTTTCTGACCTCAGAACCTTTACGAACTATAAACTTACCCTTCTCGGCGGCTTCGTGCAGGCTAACTATGATGTTCCTCGTGTCCCACTGTCCGGCTGTCCCTGGCCGCTTCACACGCGCGGACGCCGGGACATGGGCATATTTCTCGAACTCACTAGTTGCTTCGAGCTTTTGTACCGCATCGGCGCCAGCGGGAACCGGTGCGCCGGTCATGATGCGAACGGCCTCGCCCCTTTTTAAATTTTTATGGCAGCCGCGTCCAGCGGCAGATTCACCGACGATTTTCAGAGTAGCCGGGACGGCTTTCGTGTCGACCGCCTTCACGGCATAACCGTCCATTTGTGACCGGTCGAACGGAGGTAGATCGGTATCGGCAATAATATTTTGGGCAAGGACGCGGCCGACCGCATCTTCAAGTTTCACCTTTTCCGAGGCGAGATGCAGCGTGTTGCGATCGATTATTTTGAGGGCATTTGAGATTGGAATCATGCGAAGTGAAGCGAAAATTTGCGAAGTGCCTTGTTGCGATGAAAGAACACACTCCCTAATGGTCGTGTTTCCGCCTTTTCACCGAATCAATACAATTCGGTCTGCCGCGGGAGGAAGAATTTGTAACCTGAGGCGGTCATATAAGAGTCGTCCTCGGCCATGGTTGTCACCTGTTGATTATTCCATTCCGGAACGTTGGTCGATGTGTTCAACCCGATCGATATAAATGGGCCGTTGATTACGAGCAACGAAAGTTCAACGTATTCGTTTTCCTCGCACGTCCGATAATACCGAATTTTCGACCAGTTAGTCTAAAATTTCGGGGAGTGCTAAAATCTTACTTTTCTAATAATTATCTGAGAGGAAACAATCAAAGCCGTGATCGATTTTGAACTGACCGAAGAACATATTGCTTTGCAAAAAACCGTGAGGGAATTTTGTGCGGGCGAGGTGGCGCCGTTTATAAAGGAGTGGGATGAGAAGGCGCATTTTGAGAGAAAAGTTTTTGACAAGATGGCCGAGTTGGGACTGCTCGGGGTTTGCGTACCGGAGCAGTTTGGCGGGGCGGGGTTTGATTATATATCGCTTGGGATCGTGTGCGAGGAGCTTGAGGCGTGCGACACCTTTCTGAGGGTGGCGATGTCGGTGCATGTAGGGTTGAATTCACTAAGCGTTTTTAGTTGGGGCACCGAGGAGCAGAAGCTGAAGTACTTAGTGCCGCAGGCGAAGGGCGAGAAGCTTGCGACATTTGGGTTGACGGAGCCGAATGCTGGTTCGGATGTCGTCGGAATGCGTTCGACGGCGAGCCGTGACGGCGACGATTGGGTTTTGAACGGCGAAAAGATGTGGATATCGCTTGGCGACGTGGCCGATCATTTTTTGTTTTTTTGTTGGACCGACCTGGAAAAGCAGAAGAAGCGCGATCACACGGGACTAAGCTGCTTTATCATTGAAAGATCGATGCGGGGATTTTCGAGCGGGACCCTGCACGGCAAGCTCGGAATCAAGGCAGGGAATACGGGATATTTTTCTTTGCAGGACGTTCGCGTACCGCAGGAGAATATGCTCGGCGAGGAAGGCGAGGGCTTCAAGATCGCGATGTTTAGCCTGGAAAACGGCCGCTACACCGTAGCCGCCGGTGCTACGGGCGTGATTCGTGCTTCGCGTGACGCCTCGGTCGCCTATGCGAACACAAGAGAAGTGCAAGGTCAGAAGATCGGGAATTTCCAACTCGTGAAACAAAAGATCGCCGAGATGGAAGCCGACTATCAGATGTGCAATCTGTTGTGGCTGAAAACGGGATATCTGAAGAATCGAGGCAAGCCCTCGGCGAAAGCGGCAAGTCTCGCCAAGTGGCAGGCGACGACGCGTTCGGAAAAGGCCGCGTCGATGGCGATCGAGGTGCACGGAGCAAACGGCTACACGAATGATTACCCGGTCGAGAGATATTTAAGAAATTGCAAAGCGGCTGTCATTTACGAAGGCACACGCGATATCCACACGCTAATGCAGGCCGACTGGGCACTTGGGTTGAAAAAAGAAAAGCCCGCCCGCGTGACGCTCCCCGCCTATCAGCCGGTCGAGGCGAAAGGGACGGCCAGCTGACTATTTTTGCGGAGGAACGGACGGGCTTCGGTTGGTCATCTTCCATTGGCCGGATTCCTTTACAAAAACGATTTTAATCCCGTTCGGATATGCCTTGGATCTAACCTCCGCCACGGCCGTGTCCCCCGTGATCTGCTCGTTTCGTACCTCGCACTGCTCGGTCGCTCCCTGCTCGCCGGAAAGGTATTCGGCGATGGTTTTCGACCCCTCCTCTTTCATATCATCCTGCCAGAATTTGATTGTTTCGGCATCGACCGCGCGTCGGATTCCGGCGTCATCCTTTTTCGCGAGGGCCGCGCAATAGGCCTGGTAAACAGGCGTTAGTATCGGGGCGTTGTTCGATGTCTGTTCGGGCGCAGGTGTCGAAGCTATCAGCGGATTATTCGAATTCGCTGTGACGCGACTGTTCGTATTCGTCGAATTGGCGTTCGAGATATTCGGTGTCGATTCGCCGGCACATCCGACACAAAGAATTGACGCCGACAAGAAAATTAAAAAAGAAATTGTTTTACTATTCATATATTGCTCGAACGGCAGTAACCGTTCTTATTTTGCTCTCGGCAGCGAATACATACTCCCTACTCCGACCACCCTCGCCTTAAGGCCACCCCACCTCAGGCAGGAGGGGAGCTCATTCCTCTGTCTGTGAGGCAATTAAAAAGTATAATCAATCGAAATCGGATGGACAAAACTCGCGCCGCACAAATACAAAGGCTTTTCCTCGTCGAGGCCTTGCCCGAACCTTTGACACGTGCGAGCGCTCATCTGCAAATTTTCGATAACTACATAGCGAACACGCGCATGCGCATTCGAGCTGTTCGCAATCCTGAGACAAAAGAATGGATGCGTTCGCTGCAGCAACGACTGTTCGAAAAACCCGCCGCCCTCGCGTGCGTCAAAATATCTGAAATGCGCCTGGACGAGGCCGAGTACGAGCAGTTCAAGATCTTCGAAGGCAGCGAGATTAGAAAGAACCGCTACTTTCACGACTTCGACGGGCGGCCCATGGCGTTCGACGTCTATCTTGGCGATCTGTGGGGACTGAACGTTGCGAAAATCGAGTTTCAGAGTATGGCTGAAGCCGAAGATTTCGGTCCGCCGGTATTCGCTTTGTTCGAGGTTACCAGGGAACCCTTTTTTGATGGTGCTTCATTGGTTGAAAAGAAGATCGACGATGTGCGGGCGGCAATCGAAAAGTTGGAACCGCTGGAAAAGAGCATCGGGGGTCGAAACGTGGATTAAGGGCTAGAAAGCCTGAGTTTTCGGTCGAACTCTCTTACTATCTCTTAGAGTGCGAAGCATGTGGCAAGAAAATTATTTGCACGTAAAGCGCAGCAAAATGTGTAGTGGTTCCGATTCGTAATGCGTCGAGCGTGTGAAACCAGTGACACGATTTTGTCTAGATAAGTGACGCGTTATTACTCGCCTGTTCACAGGCTGCAAGACAATCCTTTCACTCAAGTTATCCCGGATCGCAATTGATGAATCAATGCGCTCTCGCGGTCATCGGTACATGGCGTTCGAGGGATTCGTAAATCTGAAGGTAGATGCGTGTTTCCCGCGGAATGTAACTCTTCCAGTTCTCGCCGCCGCGATTTATGTAACCGGCGAGCCGTGCCGGATTCGAGTTGTAGCCTGCGGCCATCAATTGCTCCTGCGTGGCAAGACGGCTTGCGAGAGCATAGGAGATTGTCGAGTTAGCGATCAGGTCGTTCCATGTCCGCTGCATGTAAAGCAGCATTGCCTTCGTGGCGTTTACGTGGTTGCGCATCCCCTCGACGAAGTCCGGCATCAGAATGATGTTGGGATGCCAGGAACGCACCATTCTGTAAGTTGCCGGTATCATCTGCACCATCCCGCCGGCGCCGGCCGAGCTGACCGAGTAACGATAAGTTTGCCCCTCATTTAACGCAAAAAGCGTGAAGACATCGTTGTAAATGTTCGGATGATATTCGCTTCGAAACCGCTCATGATCGACATGCTCGACCGTGGCAAGGCGCTCTGCAATGTCGGCGAGCTTTGGCTGGATAAACACGCCTTCATCACGCAGCTTTTCGCGGGCGAGCTCGATCACGTTTCGGACATAATATTTTCCGGCGGCCACGACCTCGGGCGTGATTAGCCCCGGATGCGATGACATATAGTAGGCCGTCTCGATGTACCGGCCGCCCCGCTCGACCGGATATTGAACAAGCAGCGGAAGCTGCGGCTGCCCCCGTTCATCGACGATCGTGATTGGTGTGTTGACGCCGTTACCGCGAATAGTGCGTATTGTCAGGCTGCGACCGTTCTGTGAAGTTGCCGCCTTGTCGGACTCAATCGAGAGAAACGATTCTTTGGTTAATACGACAAAATCGATTGTGCCGCGGTTCCAGTCGTGAAACGCGATGCGGACAAAATCGGTCGTAACGCGGCCGTCAGACATTGCCGTGGCAATCGGACGCGTCTGCATTTGCCTCTTAGCGTCGGCAATCAAGCTTTTAATTTGACGAAAACTTATCGACCGACCTGCAGATGCAATTGCGGGAGCGATTGGGGCAGGTCTGACCGGCGCGCTCTGCAAGGGATTTTCCGCCAGCCCGTTCCCTTTCGGTGGATTCCCGACGACGATAGGCGTTGAAGAAGGGCGTGGAAGAGGCGTCGAAGCCAGCTTTATCGGCGGCATCGTATTTGTAATGACCACTCTTACGGGCGTCGGTGTAGGCTCGGGGATTTGGCCGAATGTGGCGACCGCACAGCCCAGAAGACCGCCGCACAGTATCTTAAGATTCATCTTCTTTATTCGGTGATTACTACAGATGCCGGGGGCGACGGCCTCGAGAAAGGCACCTTGCTCGTAAAGATTCTCCCAAACTATTATTGGTTGTCAAATAAAAAAGCATCCTTGATGCAATTTACAAATTTCCGTTGTAGAAATTGCGTTTTTGGCCGCCGGATTTTACTGTATATATTCGCATTTTTCTTATGAGGTCATCGAAAGAAAAGCTGTTTGGCACGGATGGCATCCGCGGCGTCGCGGGCGAATTTCCGCTTGACAAACGCACCGTGCGAAAAATTGGGGCCTCGTTCGCCCGGCACTCGAGGGAACGTCTAGGCCGCGGCCCGCGTTTTCTGACCGGCCGCGACACACGCGAATCGGGCGAGTGGATCGAGGC
>JBHENZ010000072.1:0-11453 GCA_046261815.1 Pyrinomonadaceae bacterium
GCATTGAATCTTCTGCAGCGAATGTCGGGCGTTGCTACGCTTACCCGCCAATATGTGAGGGCGATCGAGGGAACCGCGGCGCAGATTGTCGACACGCGCAAGACGACGCCCGGACTTCGCCTTCTCGAAAAATACGCAGTCACCGTCGGCGGCGGCAAAAATCACCGCATGGGTCTCGACGACGGTGTGTTGATCAAAGACAACCACATTTCGCTGGCCGGCGGCGTGACCGAGGCCGTGACGGCGGCGAAGAAACAAGTTGGGCATTTGCATAAAGTCGAGGTCGAGGTGACAAATTGGGCGCAGCTGCGCGAAGCGATCGAAGCGGGGGCGGATATCATTATGATCGACAATCAAACGCCAGAAGAGGCGGCCAAATTGGTCGAGATGTCACGCAGCCTAAACCCGAACGTATTGATCGAAGCCTCGGGCGGCATGGACTTGAATCGAGTGCGTTCCTACGCCGAGGCCGGCGTCGATCTGATATCCGTCGGCCGAATAACGCATTCGGCCAGGGCCGTAGATATTTCATTCAAGATTCAGGCCGGGTGATTGTTTTTTTCGGTTGATCTCGCCGGGATTTCGTGTTGCGAAAACGCGAGGAGTTCCGGCGTAGGTCTCAAGAAGGGAATCCAGTACGTCGTCAAACATGTCGCAATCAGCGCCGCTGTGCACGCCAGTCCGCCTTCGATACCGTATTCTCCTCCGGTAAGCCAATAAGGGCCGCCATCGATTTCCTGCATTAACGGTGCTGGGGCGATGTCCGTCAAACCGCTCACCTCAATTCCTAAAATCGAACCCTGGACCCAATTCCAGGACAGATGCGCACCAAAAGGCAGCCATAAATCGCGCGTTTTCAAATAAGCGATTCCAAACCAAATTCCAGCCAGCGCGGTGTTCAAGCTCGAAATCCTTCCCGCACCCGGATTCGCGAGGTGAACGGTGGCGAAAAAAAGGGCGGTAACCAGGATTGCAAACCACGCCAAACCCGCCCTTGAAAACGTCTGCAAAATATATCCGCGAAAAAGCGCTTCTTCGAACGCCGCAGCGACCGCAAAAACCAAAAGCGAGAAGATCAGTGTTTCGGTTAGATCCTGGCCCGACGCTTCGTTGTTGAATCGAAATCTTAGATCGCCGAAAACCGCAGCTAGCAGAACTGCAAGTGCGAGGCTAAAAGCAGCTATCGCAATACCAAAAACAAAGTTTCGAAACCAAGTCTTTTTCGGCAGAGCGCCGAGCGAGCTAAACGGCAAACGTTCCAAATGTTTCGCGCATAACCAACCGATCAACAAGGCAAGTACGAGCGATATCAAGGAGCTAATCGCAAAATAGGCAGGCCCGCGAGTGATGCCAATACCCGAAGCGTAAAGCAGCGTCGCAATTACGCTGCTTGCCAATAGGGTGAAAACAAGGAAGATACAAACAAAAATACCGGCCCGCCAACCGCTTCGCAGGCGGCCGTACCTATTGAACAAAATCGAGTCGTCGCTCATCGGTTGCGATGAGTCTACGTGAACGATGGTCCAACGTTCAACCGATCCGCTAACCACATTCGATATGCTAAAATTGCCCGGTGATCGAACCAGAGACCTCAAAGCGACGCCGCTCACTGCCATGGATACCGGGAGTTCTAGTTCTCGGATCGCTGACTGTGCTGATCGTTCTGCAAACGTCGAATGTCTGGAAGGACCTTTCGATCGAAACCGCTAGCGACACTCTGTTGCTCTACGCGCTCTCGTCGCTGAATTTTGTCGCGTTCGTCATCTTCGGTTTTATATTTTTGCGCAGCATCACGAAGCTTGTTCGCGAGCGACGCGCGCTGCAGCTCGGTTCGCAGATCAAAACGCGGCTGCTGCTCTATTTTGCCGCAATCAGCATTCTTCCGATTGTCGCGATGGCCGGATTTTCGTATCTTTTCATGAACCGAGCACTCGAGCGTTGGTTTACGCAAATCCCGGAAAACGTCGTTCGACAATCGCGCGACGTGCAGGTGCAGGCGGTTGCCGATCAAACGGCAAAACTGCGCAGCGCTGCGCGGATGATTGCGGAAGCGCTCGACGACACGACGCTAGACGACAAAACGCTTGAGCGACTCGCCACCGCGGGAAATTTGACGCGGATCGAGGTGCTTGATAAAGATGGCCGTACACTCGCCTTGGCCGAGCGTCCGCTCGATGAAACTTCGCGTGGGGATCTGAGGCAGGCGCTCGACCTATTTCGCAGCGAAGGCGCCGACGCGCCGCAATTGACCGACGGAAAGGGCTACGACCTCGTGACCGCGGAATTGTCTGGTGGACGAACTTTGTTGATCGTGCCCGACACGCGCGGTGGCCAAACGGTTAGCGAACGGGTCGATGGATCGTTGAGAGAATTCGATCGATTGAAGGATCAACAGGCAACTGTCAGACAAGTCGGGTTTTTGACGCTCGGAGTTTTAACCTTCCTTTTGATCTTCGCATCGTCGTGGACGGCTTTCTTTATTGCCCGTGGCCTCACGACGCCGATCAAAGCACTCGCCGAGGGTGCCCGCGAAATCGGCCGGGGTAATTTCGGTCATAGAGTGGATGTTTTTGCCGAAGACGAGATCGCGCTTCTTGTTTCGTCTTTTAACGAAATGTCGGCCGGGCTCGAGGCAAGCTCCGCGGAACTTCTCGAAAGCCGTCGATACATCGAAACCGTTCTAGCTCTTCTCCCGACCGGCGTGATCACCCTCTCTGAATCGAGCATGGTAATTACAATGAATCGGGCCGCCGAACGAATTCTCAAGACAAACCCAGGGGAAAAAAATGAGGTGCACATCGAGCAGTTGTTTCCGTCTGAGAATCTGGCGGTAATAAAGCGCCTGGTCGCGCGGGCCGGAAGAATCGGCCGGGCAGCAGAGCAAATCGAGTACCGAGGAAAATCAAAGGCGGACGGATCTCCAGAATCGATACCCCTGTCGATATCCGTAACCTTATTACCCGAAGCTGGCGTCGTCGTCGTGATCGAGGACTTATCCGAGTTGATATCCGCTCAGCGAGCTTCGGCCTGGAGAGAAGTTGCTCGACGGATGGCCCATGAAATAAAGAATCCTCTGACGCCCATTCAGCTTTCGGCCGAGCGAATTGCTAAAAGAATCGTGGGCCGTTTCGATCCTCTCGCGGTTTCCGTCGTGCCGTTTACGCCGGCGGGCGAACGTATAAATGATCAAACTGCGGCCGCAATCGTCGAAGGTACCGAAACTATCTTACGCGAAGTAAGCGGTTTGAAATCGATGGTCGACGAATTTTCGCAGTTCGCACGCCTGCCGGAAATTAATCTGAAGCCAGGCGATCTCAACGAGCTGATCGAGCAATCACTGCTGCTTTACCAGGATCGGGGAGAAAAGGTGACCATCGAATTACAACCGGCCGGCAATTTACCCGTTTTGATGTTCGACGCCGAACAACTTAAACGAGCGATCGTCAACCTGATAGACAACGCGATCGAAGCCTTCGACGAGGATCAAAGCGACTGCCGAATTTCGGTGAAAACGCGTTTCGACGCGGCCCGCGAGATCGTGATGGTCGAAATCGCGGATAACGGAAAGGGAATGGCTCCCTCGGAGTTTCAAAGACTGTTTCAACCATATTTTTCGACGAAAAATCGCGGCACCGGTCTCGGTTTGGCGATAGTGCATAGGATCATCAAGGAACACGGCGGTCGAATCTTCGCCGCCGCCAATCATCCGCGCGGCGCGAGATTTCAATTCGAGCTGCCTGCGGTCTCGCAGCGTTAAATGCCAAACTCAATTTTAATCGTTGATGACGAGCCTGGTATTCGGGAAACCCTCGGTGCCGTTCTGCAGGACGAAGGATTTAGGGTCGAAAAATGCGCTTCGGGCGAGTCGTGTCTGAAAGCGGTTGGCCGTCAGGTGTTCGGATGCATTCTTCTCGATATTTGGCTTGGCGAGGGAATCAACGGCCTGGAAACTCTTCGGCGGTTGCGGGAAAATGACGTAGACTCCGCCGTGATCATGATCTCCGGCCACGGAAATATCGAGACTGCGGTAAGGGCGACAAAGCTTGGCGCATTCGATTTTATCGAGAAACCGCTGAGTATCGAGAAAACGATTCTAAGTGTGAGGAATGCCTTACGTCAGCGCGAGCTTGAAAGAGTAAATCTCCAACTGCAAGGCGAGCGTAACGATAGATATGCGCTAATCGGCGATTCGGTTGCGATGCGTGCGCTTCGCAAGCAGATCGCGATCGTCGCGGTCTCCGACGGCCGGGTGCTTATCTCAGGCGAAAGCGGCACCGGAAAAGAGCTGGTCGCCCGGGCAATACACTCGCAGTCGAAACGACGAACCAGCCCCTTGGTCGAAATAAATTCCGCCGCGATACCCGAAGATTTGGTCGAATCCGAATTGTTTGGTCACGTCAAGGGAGCTTTTTCCGGCGCCCACACCGCAAAAAAAGGCAAGTTCGAGCTAGCCGACGGCGCGACACTTTTTTTCGATGAAATTGGCGACATGTCGCCGCGCGTCCAGGCAAAGCTTCTCAGGGTTCTGGAGGAGCAGCGGTTTGAACCTGTCGGCGGCAATACGTCAATCGAAGTTGACGTGCGAGTGATCTCGGCAACCAACAAGCGTTTGGAAGATCTGATTGGAAATGGCCACTTTAGGTCCGATCTTTTCTATCGTTTGAATGTGATCCCGTTCCAGATTCCGCCGCTAAGAGAAAGGGCCGAGGATATACCTGATCTAATCCATCATTTCAATCAGCGATTTTCACACGCTTACGGTAAGCAGCCGAAACAATTCTCCGATCAAGCGATTGCGCGACTTCAAGAAAATCTGTGGTTTGGGAACGTGCGCGAGCTAAAAAACACGATTGAGCGAATAGTGATAATGCATGCGTCCGAGACGGTAGGAGCCGAAGATTTGCCAGAGATGGGGCCGGCCACGCAAAGCACCGCCTCGAGCTATCGCTTTCCTTCGTTCAAAGAAGCAACCGACGCTTATCAGCGCGAGTTTATTCTTCACAAACTCGCAGAAGCGGACGGCAGCGTAGCGAAAGCGGCCGAAGAAATGGGTGTCGATCGCAGCCATCTTTATCGCCGTATGCGCAATCTTGGAATTCCGGCGAGGTGATGCGGGGAAAAACAGGAATGCGGTTTTCTTATCACCGCATCCCATCCAAAAACCAACCTTCCTAGTGTGACGTCTTCGGCCTAGCCGACGATACCGGAAAACCGCGCTTCTTCATAAGTGCTTCCACTCGCGGATCACGGCTACGGAATTTGCGGTAGGCGTCGGCCGGGTCGATCGTGTTTCCGACCGAAAACACATTTATCTTAAGCTTTTGCCCGACCGTCTTGTCGTAGGCGCCCGTGCCTTCGGTGAACGCCTCGAACGCATCCGCCGTAATTACATCCGACCAGAGATAGCTGTAGTATCCGGCCGAGTAACCATCGCTTGAAAACGCGTGGCCGAACTGCGGGGTGCGGTGCCGCATCACAATCTCCTTCGGCATTCCGAGCTCCGCAAGCGTTTCGCGCTCGAACTTATCCGGATCGATCTTCTGCGATCCAGCCAAATGCAGTTTCATATCGACCAATGCGCTGGCCAAATATTCGATCGTGGCAAAGCCCTGGTTAAATGTCGACGCGCTTTTTATTCTATCGACCAATGCCTGCGGGATCGACTTGCCGGTTTTGTAATGCAACGCAAATTTCTGCAAAACTGCAGGCGTGGAAAGCCAATGTTCGAGCAGCTGCGAAGGAAACTCGACGTAGTCGCGAGCAACGCTGGTGCCGGACAACGAAGGATAAACCACATTCGACGAAAGGCCGTGAAGCGCGTGACCGAATTCGTGAAACATAGTAACCGCATCGTCCCATGAGATGAGCACAGGCACGCCCGGCTTTCCTTTTACGAAATTCGAATTATTGGAAACTATCGTCGTAATATCGCCGTCCAGCCGCTGCTGATTTCGATACGCATTCATCCACGCTCCCGAACGCTTGCCGTCGCGAGCATACGGGTCGAAATACCATAGACCGATATGCTTCCCGCTCGTCTTATCTTTTACTTCGTAAACGGTCACGTCCGGATGAAAAACCGGCACGCCGTTCGCGGGCGTAAAGGTAAAGTTGAAAACCTCACCCGCCATCCAGAACATCGCGTCGCGAATCTTGTCGAGCTGCAAATACTCTTTAACTTCGTCCTGATCAAGGTCGTATTTCGCCTTGCGGACCTTTTCCATATAGTATTTGTAATCCCATGGCTCGATCGTGATCTTCGCGTTTTCCTTATCGGCCAGGGCCTGCATATCCGCGACCTCTTCGCGAACACGTGCGACCGCCGGGATCCATACAGCCTTCATCAGCTCCATTGCACGCTCGGGCGTTTTGGCCATCGCATTTTCGAGCCGCCAGTGGGCATGCGTTTTGTAGCCGAGCAGCTTGGCGCGTTCGGCCCGCAGCTGCAGGATATCGGAAATGATCTGATTATTGTCACGCTCGTTTGCATTGTCACCGCGACCGACAAACATTCGCCAAACTTTTTCTCTGAGGTCTCGGCGGCTCGAGTAAGTGATAAACGGATCAACCGACGAACGCGTATTCGTAATTACCCACGAGTTTGTCAGCTTTTTCGAAGCCGCCGCAGCCGCCGCCGAGTCGCGAAGCGATTGCGGCAAACCGGCCAGCTCGTCGTCGCTTTTCAAAACGATGAACTGCTCGTTTTCCTCGCCGAGCAGATTCTGGCTGAACTTCGTGAAATGTTTTGCCAACGCTTGATTGATCTGCGAAAGACGGGTCTTTTCCTCGGGCTTGAGCCGCGCACCCGCGCGAACAAAGTTTGTGTAGTAATACCACGTCAAACGATCTTGCTCCGGCGTCAATTTGGCTTTATCACGCGAGTTATACACTGTCTCGATACGTTTAAAGAGGGCGGCATTCTGATAAATTTTGTCGGAACGCTCAGCAAACTTTGGAGCCATTTCCGCTTCGACCGCACGAAATTCTTTTGTGCTCAAATTTCCGCCCCAGATTCCGTAAATCGTTTGTACTCGGTGAAGTGCCTGCCCAGTTCTTTCCAGCGCGGCGATCGTATTCTCGAATGTCGGCGGCTCCGGCGAGAGAGCGATCTTCTCAACTTCAGCCAGATTTTCCTTTATCCCCGTTTCCACCGCCGGTTTAAAATCCTCGAGTCGGGCCTTATCAAACGGCGGCACGCCGCCGTAGGGCCCAGCCCACTCGGCGCTCAGGGGGTTCGCTACGCCTGCCATTGTCGAAACATTTTGCTGCATAAAGGTTAACGAAGCTGCTGACGCTACCAACACGGCCGCCCCCGCAAGCCGAACGCAAATTTTTTGAAAATTCATAACAAATTAAGGTTAGTAATCTAGTAATCGATTGATATGACCTAATACAAGGTCAAGAAACGCAGGATTTAGATGCATTTACGGACGCCAAGGTTCATTGCAAAACCTAATCTCGTCCGGTGCATTTTTCCTGTTAGTCCCGCCGAAAATATGTGTGTCAGACCGTGTAGGACAGTCGGACAGTGGGACAAGGTATAACGGCGCTAAAAAAGGGCGGCTGATGCCGACCCTCGGTCGCAGATATCTTAGTGGTGCACCCGGCATGATTCGAACATGCGACCCCTTGATTCGTAGTCAAGTACTCTATCCAACTGAGCTACGGGTGCGAGGCGAAGATTTAGACTACAAATCGTGCAAAAGGTTGTCAAGTTTTATACATCTTAGGTGGTCGGTTTGAAATTATCGGTCGTCTCGCCTCTCCGATTTATTTCGTGTCGGTACGTGCTTTTCGCAGCCGATAAGTTAAAACCGCTTCATTTTGCAAAATAGCCTTGCCGTGCGCGGGAAACAAGTTCGCTGTCGGAAACTTCGACCTTGATCGCCCGCCATTTGCCGTCGCGCTTATCATTCAGCGGCTGATATTCGATCGTGTATAGCGAACGCAGGTCGGCCGCGACGCGGGCGTAAAGTTGTGCCATCTCTTCAAGTCTGTTGATTGTGTTTACGGCTCCGCCGGTGCGGTCGTCGACGATTTGCAAACGTTCTCGTGCCGCTTTGAACATCGCTATTTGCCGCGGCGTTGGGTCGGCAAGTCTCGAGGGGTCGCCTGTCGGCAAAGCAAGAGGGTAGATTGTGACGCCAAGCGCGTCCGCGCGGTCGAGAATGCGGTTTAACGCGGCGTTTTTTTCGGGCTTGATCGCAATCGGAATTTGAGCATCGGTCGCCGATGAGAGAATTTTCCGGTCATTATCGCGGGCCGCTGTATCCATACCGTCGGTAAGAACGACAATCGCCTTTCGGCGATTCCCTTCGCCCTGCAGCTTTTTTAAGGCGAACATCAGGCTATCGTACAAATTCGTGTCTCCGCCGCCATTCGCCACCGCAATCGAATGCGCAATTTCCACACGATTGGTCGTGAAATCATTGAGCAAATTAACCTTGCTATAAAATTCGATTACCGCTACGCGATCGTCCGCAGCAAGCGCGTCAAGGAATCGCGTGGCAGATAGTTGGATATTCTGACGAAATCCCTTTGTCGACCCGCTCATATCGAGCAGCATAACGACGCTAAAGGGTGCAGCCGTCATTTCAAACCTGGAAATGGTTTGTTTAACGCCGTCCTCGAATATCTGGAAATCGTTCTTGTTCAGCGTCGTTATCGCGCGGCCACGTTGATTCACAACACCGACGTTAACTCTGACGATCGACGAATCGATCCGGACCGGATCATCATCCTGAGCCTTGATCGACACAGCAAAAATCAATGAAACAATGGAAAAAAATAAAATCTCACGAAAGCGCATACCATTTATTTAACAAGAATCAGACGCCGGGCCGGGAAACGTGGTTGCACGAGAGGCAGTACCGCAAAAACATCTTAACAATATTTTACTTTTCTCTTATAATACTTTTAGCTGTGAGTCGTTTCTGTTGCAATATTATTTAGCAAGCGAGTCTTCTTTTTTCCGACCGTTCGAGTTTCGGGACCAATTGATGTTCTATCGACCCAACTTTTGCTGCCATTGTGGCGAGAAGATCGAGCGCGCTCGTTGGACGATATGGTCAAGTCGACGGTTCTGCGAAGTTTGCGAAACGGAAAACAAGGAGCATGATTACAGCATTCGCTTTCTTGCAGTCGTTTCGATAATTTCAGGACTATTCGGACTCAGCGGCCTGCTTTCCCTCGGTTCGCCGCCGAATTTGCAGAGTGCCGCCCCGGTAGCACAATCAAGACAACCGCAAGCGGTGCGTCCCGTCGAGCTGCCCGGGACTTCAACGCAAGCAGTTGCCAGGCCGCAGGCCCAACTTGCGTTAAAAACGGTTTCGCCTGAGGCCAAAGCAATAGTTGAACGACCCGCCAAGAATCGTGAAACGTCATTTTTCTGTGGAGCGTTAACAAAGAAGGGCACACCGTGCTCACGCCGTGTCAAGGCGAAAAAAGATTTCTGTTGGCAGCATGAACGTGCCGCAGCCTTTCGGTAGTTCAACGATGTCTTGATTCCGCAGACTAGAAAGGAACCAGCACTCCGCCTCGGGTCGTTTTCGGAACACCTCTTCTCGAAACCGCGGCGCGCCATTGAAAACAGCGAATGTTTGTATAAAATGAGACGGCGATAATTTCTTGAAATTGCCCACTCGATGTAAAGAATGAAACCACTTGCCCAAAACACTTTAATCCAGAATCGTTACCTGGTCGTTCACCTAATCGGCAAGGGCGGCATGGGGGAGGTCTATTTGGCCGTCGATCAGCGTCTTGGCAGTGCGGTAGCCTTGAAACGGACATTCTTCGCCGGAGATGAAACTCTCGGAAACGCTTTCGAACGAGAGGCAAAGACCCTGGCTCGCATGCGGCATCCGGTTTTACCAAAGGTCAGCGACCACTTTAGCGAAAATGAGGAACAATATCTGGTAATGGAGCACATCGCCGGCGACGATCTGTCGAAACGCCTCGAGATGGCCAAAAAGCCGTTTCCGGCGAGCTGGGTTCTTTTCTGGGCCGACCAGCTGCTCGACGCATTATCGTATTTGCACTCGAACGAGCCGCCGATTATTCATCGCGATATAAAGCCGCAGAATCTTAAGCTGACCGACGAGAATCACGTGATTCTGCTTGATTTCGGCTTGTCGAAAACGTCAACCGGCCAAACGCACTTAACTCCTACTACAGGCAGCACGGGAAGCGTGGTCGGTTACACCCCGCACTACGCCCCGATGGAGCAAATTCGCGGCATCGGAACAAGCGCGCGCAGCGATCTTTACTCGCTTTCCGCAACGCTTTATCAACTGCTCACCAACGTTGTGCCACCCGATGCATTGACTCGGGCGGATATAATATTGAATGGCTCGCCTGACCCGCTTCAACCGCTTGAAACGCTCAACCCCGAAATTCCGGTGGCCGTGGGTGAGATCATTCGGCGAGGGATGGAGGTTAGCCAGGACAAGCGTTTCGCCACGGCGCGCGAAATGCAGAAGGGCCTTCGTCGGACCTTTAACGACATGCAGGAGGCGATGTCAGCACAGACGGTAGCCTTCAACATCGGCAGCGAGGCCATTGCTGCGACCGCGTCTCCGCCCATTCCGTTCGAAACACGAACAGACCACCCGTCGGATTTGCGAGGAATCAGCTCGCCAAGCCGTCCGAAAAACGAATCGCCTGAGATCGCCGCTCCTCAGCAAGAATTCGACCCAGTCGGTGCGTATCCCCCCGGCGGCAATTTCGCAAACGTTGAGCGGACCCCGGTTGAGACAGGGCTATTTTCTCCGCCGACCGACGTAAATTCACAACCGCGTGCCGATTATAATTCGCGGCCTGAGAGCGCGTTTGATTCCGAAATCGCCGATAACTTTTCGTCCCTTCCTTCTCCATCGGAGATTCCCGCAACGGACTTTGATGAGACCATGCCCAGTTCGGCAGGTAACAGTGGCGGAAGTTTTAGACATTCACCTGCAGCGGCCATCGCCGCACCGTTCACAGTTCCGATCGGAGACAGCTCGACTGATTCTTCCCGGACCGGGACATCGAACCCGAGTCTTCCTCGTTCGGCCGCGGCTGGTACCCCGCGAGGTTCATCTAAAAAGGCCTTCGCTGTTTTTGGAGGAGTAGCGGCCTTTTTTATGTTGGTGCTGGGTGCGGGAGCGGCCGGGTGGTATATCTATAATAATTATTACTCGGCCTCCGCCGTGCCGGAGGCGACGCCTTCGCCGACTGTAGTAATTCAGGCCAAACCAACGGTTGCCCCGACTTTAGAAAGTCCCCCGGAACAAGAAATGACGGTGGAGAAGCCGCGTGAGCGTGACGATGCTGAAAGCGAAGAGTCGACGTCAGCGCCGGCAAGTTCTCCTGTTTCAAGAGAGGATCCTCCGCGAACTGCAAATGACGCGTCGTCGCGCCCTCAGCAAAATTCGGGCTCGCGACCCTCGTCGGCCCGGCAGGCCCCATCACAACAA
>JBHENZ010000073.1:0-2817 GCA_046261815.1 Pyrinomonadaceae bacterium
GCGTTTGAGTGAGCCTTAAAGGCCTTTCATCCGGGGTGAAAACATACAGATCACCACCATATGCAAAAACAAGCCGCCTCGAATCCGGCGACCATTCGAAATTGCCAAGCTGATTTTCACGTGCCTTCGCGAAGTCGTCGCGCAGGACAAGGCCGTAATCGAGCTTGTTTTCCTTCTCCGGCGTCCGCGACGGTTTTGGCAGATCGGCAACGCTCAGGATTTTCGTCGGCGCTCCGCCCGTGGTCGAAACCAAATACAAATCCCGCGGCATCTTGCCCTCGGCGTTCCAAAGAAAAACGACTTTGCTGCCGTCCGGCGAAAGTTTCTCGCCCTCGGCCCGCATCCCGGCAATCGACGGCTCGGCCATAATGTCGCGGACGGTGAGATTTTGTGGGAGTACGCTCGCACAAAATACGGCGATCAGGGCCAAACGGAAAACGCCTTTAAAAACGAAACTTCTATTCATCTCATTCTTCGTTAGGATCTATCCCAAAATCACGGGCCGCCGCCATGTTGCCCGGGCGCGGATTAAGAAGCTTTTCTTCAGGTGTTCTTTTCATATCACTACTTTACGGTAGTTCGAGTGCCGCCGCACGTTTTTCCGCTTTTTGCGCTTCGGTCAGCCGCTTGTGCTCATATATAGCGTTTTCCCAGGTGCCGTACATCGCGTTTGGCAATACGATCCATTTTTTGCCCCATTCGGCGCGGTTGCGGTCTGTTTCGGCGAAACGGTCGGCGACCGACTTGCGTTCGAAGGCGCTCGAGAAATCGTCGAGGTTGTCGCCGACTAATATTACGATTCGCCGTCTGTCAGCGGCGACGGCCCGCCGCGCATCCTTGCTTGACTCCTTGGTGCGAAGCAGCACGTTTTCAGGCGTGGCGTCCGCGAAACCGACGCTTCGCAAATTATCAATGGTCGCCGCTTTTTGCACCTCGTCGCGGTTTGAGATGTAAAAAATCTTCACACCTTTCGAATTGGCGTAATTCAAAAATTCGACCGCGCCGGGAATCGCCTTTGCTCTTCGCATCTCACCCCACGCGTACCAATCGGGCAGGCTAAACGGCTGACCCGTCACGATCCCGCGCGCCTGAGATGGCGAATTGTCGAGCACCGTTTCATCTATATCGACGACGATCGCACGGGGCAATTTTCTCTCCGCTCTTGGCAGATTCTTCATATTCCTTTTATTAAGGTCCTCATCAAGCCGAAGCCGCGCGAGATTAAATGACTGATACGCAAGAGCACGATATTCCGCCGCTTTTTGCATATAAAGCACAGCCGCTGTTTGATAATCGAGGTCGGCCGTCGGTGCGGCTTGTTGAGCACGAGCGGCGGGAGCGATCGCGACGACAATGAGCGACGCGCTCAGAACGGATTTTTTTATTTGCATAAGAATCGAATTTGGAGAGCGGTTAAAAATCGATTATAGATTATTTATGCCGGAAAAAACGAGGCGTGAAAAAGACGAAAATGCAGTGGCACAAAACAGTGAGCCAGGTTCATGGGAAGACGATCAAAAATTGCGCGAGTATTACTATGACGACACCCATGGCTACAATACGTATGTCCCGGACGAAGGGTTGGACGACGACGATCAATCCAGTGAAGAAAAGGCCGCTCGCGACTGAGCGGCCACGAAACTGTTGAAGTTTTCTATTTCGTTACGCGGCCTCGATCACCGACAAAATATTCTGTGCCGGATCCTTAAACCACGCGATGTTCGGCCCATGGTTTTGTTTCTCGGCCCAATAAATACCGTCCGCGTCGGTCTTCATCGGATCTTTGTAACTCTCAAATTTGATGCCGCGATTTTTCAGATCCTCAACGGCGGTCGCGATATTGTCGACCTTTAGATTGAGAACGGTGAATGTCGCGGGCTCGTGATCCTTCTTCGGATACAAGAATAGCGAAACGTCGCCCGGAAGCTGTAAGTTTAAACCTTCTTCCTCATCGCTCACGTCCAAACCGAGTGTTTAGCCATAAAACTTCCTGGCTTTCTCTATATCGTTCACCGAGAACGTGCTTAATGCACCGGTGAAAATTTGATTTTTTCCGTTGCTGTCTGTGCGATATTGCCTCCAAAGATGTTCGATATCGCGACATTAGTTTGTCGCAACTTCTCTTGCGGCAACAGCTATTCCGCTTTCACGTCTTCTGCCGCCTCCTCGCCTTTGATCTCGTCCGATTCAGCCCTTTCGCGCATCGCCAGAAAAATGAATGGCGCGGCCGGTTCTTTCATCAATTAGCGTTCTCAGTCGCTCCTCCCGCTCAGGCTTCCGTTTGCTCGATTTCTACTGCAATGCCGCGCCATTTTTCCTGTTTGAATCGGATTATACTGAGTATGCAGCGCGTGACGTGGCCGGCGAGAATCGCGACCCAGATATGGATCGGCTGCAGCACGCCAAGCCGATTTAACACAAAACAAATCGTCAGCGGCACTAAAAACTGCGAGATTATCGATATATAAAGCGGCCCTTTCGTATCGCCCGTGCCCTGTAGGCCGCCGGTATAGACGAGTGCGGTGGAAATGAACAAACCCGAAATGCTTAGCACGCGCAATAGTTGCGTTCCAATGTCGAGGACAGCCGGGTCGGTCATGCCGAAAAGTCCGAGCAGCTGCTCGGGAAAGAAAAAGAAGAAAAATCCAACAAATGTGGCTACAATCAGTCCGAACCAAGCCGCAGTGCCCACCGCTGATTGCGCGCGTTCCGGGTTCCCGGCGCCGAGATTTTGACCCGCGACGGTGGCGGCAGCACCCATCAAACCAACCGACGTCCAGGTTATCAGCGAGAAAAGCTGCGTATATGAAACAGCAA
>JBHENZ010000074.1:0-3702 GCA_046261815.1 Pyrinomonadaceae bacterium
ACATCCTTGCCACGGAAAAATTGCACCTCGGCCGTACGGCACATGTCGTCGGCAACGTCGCGACGCCAAAACTCGTCGTTGAAGAAGGCGCCATTTTCGAAGGCGGATGCAGCATGATCAAGGCGATCGAAAATCACGAACATGAGGCCGCCGCGCAAGCCGAACGATATCGTAGCAGCGAAGAGGCAAGATATCAGGAATCTTTGACCGACGACGACGAAGAACTTCTCGTATCCGTCGACGACGAAGAAACGGCGGAGGCAGCGGTGCTTTAGATTTTTCCGAACGGTTCAAAGTACATCGCCAAAGGCGGACCACATCGGTCCGCCTTTTTTATTGTTCGCGCCATCGTTAGGATCTATAATTTCGGTAACTCTGTGGAGTAAAATAAAAAAGGAGGCAGCTAACGGACGTATGTTAAACGATTTCAAGGCATTTATAGCACGTGGAAACATCCTGGATCTGGCTATTGCGGTCATACTGGGCGCGGCGTTTGGAGCAATTGTGAAAACTTTCACAGATGGCGTGGTGATGCCGTTCGTAGGTCTTCTGACCGGCGGCATCGATTTCAAAGACAAAGTCTGGAACCTCGGCGACATGCCCGTCAACACGGCCGAGCAGATCGCCGCCGCGCAAACCGCAAAGCAGCCGTTGATAATGTACGGTCAATTTTTGAACGATGTAATTAATTTTCTGATCGTCGCCATCGTGATGTTCTTCCTTGCCCGATGGGCCTTGCACGTTTTCAAGAGTTTCGAGGCTCAAACGCCGCCGACCGGCGAGGAAGTTCTGCTGGGGGAGATTCGCGATATTCTCAAGGCAAGATAAATCGGAAAATCTGAGCGATCGTGCCGGAGCAGCGACCGGTTTCTTCAGGCTCCCCTTCCAAAGGAGTTGGCGGCGGACGCTTTGACCGAAGCCGCGATAGATCTCCCCTTTCATCTTATTCGCTTGTAACTACGCCACTCGGTGTTACACAAAAATCCAATCGCACATCGCCGGAGTGAACGTCGTCGATTAGATCAACGGGATCGAAGTAGCTGAGCCCGATCTTTAAACAGTCGGGTCTGCATCGGTCAAGAAAGCGATCGTAAAAACCCTTGCCGTATCCAACGCGATGACCAATACGATCGAAGCACAGCAGCGGAACGACTACGAGATCGATCACGCTAGGATCGATAAGATTGCCACCGATTGGCTCGGGAATCCGCCATTTATTTTCGACAAGCTTGCTTTCGGGACCGAACTCAACCGCGTCGATCTCATTTGTCCGCTCGTCGATGCGCGGCGCGCTAATTCGGATGTTAGAAAATTCTGTCCAAAGTTTTTCGAGAAACGCCGTCGTGTCGATCTCGCCCAGTTGCCTTATCGCGATAAAGCAGTGAACCGTTCTGACCGAGGCAAAATCGAAAGATTCGAAAACTCTCCGAATGATTTCACGGCTTGCATTAGCCCGCTGCGCCGTAGAGATTTCTCGCCTCTTCGCGAGGTAAATTTTTCGGAGTTCGGATTTCGTCATTAGTCTAATCACGAATACAACGTCTCACCATGCTCGAGCATTTCCACAAACTCCCGAATCCTTCTAGCTCTCGTCTCAGGTTTTTTCGCGGTTTGAATTCTAAACAAAATCGCGTACTTGTTCCGGCCGGTCAGAGTTTCAAAGAACGACATGGCGCGTTTGTTTTTGTTAAGTGCTGTCCGCAAATCGTCAGGGACAGAGGCGTTCTTTGGCGAATCGTAAGCGGCATCCCACCGACCATCAGCTTTTGCGCGTTCGATCTCGGAAAGACCGGCGGCCTGCATCGTTTCATTTTCGATTAACGTCTCCGCCTTGCCGACGTTGCGTTTCGACCAAATGCTTCGTCGCCCTCGCGGCGTAAACTTTTGTAGGTACGACTGCTCGCTTTCGCTTTTTGCCTGCCCGTCTATCCACCCGTAACAAAGTGCCACGTCAAGCGCTTCGTCGTAAGTAACGCTCGTGAGACCCGCTCCTTTTTTTGCGAAGCGAAGCCAAATACCAGTCGACTTCTCGTGATTCTTCGCAAGCCACGTCGCCCACGCTTTCTGGTTTCGAAAAAGCTTTGTCGGCTTATCATTGGTGATTGTGGATAAAGTTTTCATCAGTTCGCTTTTGCTGGTTTTCGAGCGCGACTTCGCGCAACGGATTGCCGCAGTATATAAAAAGTCGGCCGATCCACCTTAAACGAGGCATATAAGCACTGCAGGGCAAAAGCCGCGAGTGCTGAGGGAACGGAAGTTCTCTCCGAGACCTTTGTCGACACGTCGAGCGAATGCGTAGGCGGAAAAACCCAATACGCGATTTTATCCACGCGATCGCTCAGCACCGATTCTGGAGGTAGAGGCAAAAAATTCCAGCTTGGCTGCCTCCGGTCGGGGTGTTGAATGACTATCCGGCTAGCCTCGCTTTTTATGCGGACGAGGCTTTATCCCGGTGGTTTTCTCCCTCGGCGTGACAACCGAAGATTTGAATTCCGCGTCCCGCTGACTTTCACGCTCCGCCTTCTCGGCAAGCAGTTTTGATTCGCTAACTATCTTTCGGGCCGACTTTGCAGCCTTGCTAGGCCTCTTTTTTGCGTTTCGCATATTCGAGCAATTCGATAACCTTTTTTATTCCTTATTAATCCCGCAGGATCCAGCCGCCCCCGACAACCTCGTCGCCGCGGTAGAAGATCGTGGCCTGGCCGGGCGTGATCGCTCGCTGCGGTTCATCGAAAAAAATTCGGGCGCGCGATTCTGGCAGCGGATAAATTGTGGCCGATGCCGGCTCGTGACGATAGCGAATTTTTACCTCGGCTCGCACTGGCTCGATCGGCGCGTCGAACGCGACCCAGTTGACGCCCTTGGCGATAAGGTCAGTTGATTCAAGCTGATCCGCCTCACCGACAACGATTTGATTTTTCGCACGCCCGATCTGCACGACATAAAGCGGATTCTCGTGTGCGATGCCCAGCCCTCGCCGCTGGCCGACCGTATAGCGGTGAATGCCCGAATGCGTGCCAACGATGGCCCCGGCTTTATTCACGATCTCACCGCCTGCCGGCGTTTCGTCAAGCCGATTTTCGTGCTCAAGATAGCGGTCGATGAATTCCGAATATTTGCCGTCCGGGACAAAGCAGATCTCCTGCGATTCCTGCTTTTCGGCGGTGTATAGATTGGCATCCCGCGCGATCTCCCGCACCTCGGTTTTTTCCATTTCCCCGAGCGGAAAATACGCGCGCGAAAGCTGGTCCTGCGTCAGCTCCCAAAGGAAATAACTCTGGTCCTTCCAGTGATTCTTACCGCGAAAAAGGCGATAGCGGTTCGCGGCAGCGTCATATTCGACGCGAGCGTAGTGACCGGTTGCAACCTTGTCGCAATCGAGGCTTTGTGCCATCCGATCGAGCGATGCAAATTTCAGTCGCGAATTGCAGGCCACGCAGGGAATCGGTGTTTCGCCGGCAAGATAACTCGCAACAAACGGCTCGACTACATCGCGCGCGAAATCCTCTTCCAGATTGAGAACGTAAAACGGAATCCCTAGCGTATCGGCAACGCGCCGGGCATCGTAAACGTCATCCAGCGAGCAGCATCGCGAGGGCAGCGGATCACCGTTTTCGTCCACATTGATATTTCGGCGCCGGTTCCACAGCTGCATCGTGAAACCGACCAGCTCGTGTCCCTGCTCCTTTAAAACGGCGGCCG
>JBHENZ010000075.1:0-7611 GCA_046261815.1 Pyrinomonadaceae bacterium
CGCCCGAGGCGCCCCGTTATGGCCTCTTTGATCTCGTCATTGCGACCCGAGATGATTGTGATGGCGGTGTATTCCTCGACGCCGTGAATGAGAAAATCGATTGTCTTAGACGCCGCGACGTATGTGAGGATCGAGTAGAGGGCGGACTGCGCGCCGAGAAAAAACGCGGCGGTGAGGAAGATGAAGATGTTAAGTATCAGGATCACGTCGCCGACGTTGACGAGGTAGCTGTTGCGACTTACAAGAAGCGCCGCGATCTCGGTGCCATCGAGCACGGCCCCGCCGCGGATCGCCAGTCCGATGCCGGCTCCGATAAAAAATCCGCCGAAGACGGCGGTAAGAAGAAGATCGGGCGTGATGTGTGGAAATTTTACAAAGTAAAGAACGAGTGAGAGAACAAAAATCGCAAGGCCGCCGCGAACCGCGAATTCTTTACCTATCTGCCGGTAACCAACAAAGACGAACGGAATATTTATTACAAAGAGCAAAATGGCGAGCGGCCAGCCCGTGATCTCTGCGATCAGCATTGAGACGCCCGTGACGCCGCCATCGATAAAGCGGCTCGACAGAAGAAATCCCTTTAAACCGAAAGCGGCACAAAAGATTCCGATGACGATAAGAATTGCGTTCTTAATCTCCGAACCGGCACGCGTCATTCGACAAGGATAAACCGACCGGCACGCAGGCGACAAAGCGGATCATTTGATTAGATTAACTAGCGTGTACGATAACGGCCGTTTTCTGCACGATATGGGTCATTAAATTGTCGGATCCGAGAGTGAACGACCTTAGATAGTGGTTGGAATGCGGGTTGCGTAAATAAATATCAACTGAATTGGTGATCTTGGAGGCTTATGAGAGCTAAATACTTTCGAACGCACATTTTTACTGGATTGAGCTTGGCAATGGTTTTGCTGCTTGGCACGGTCGGCGGTGCTGCGCAGGGCAAGGGTAAGGGCCACGGCAAGCATCGCGGCGGGGACGATGACGATAGCGGTCGCGGACGCGGCCAATACCGGCAGATGCAGCGCGAGCAGCGTCCGGAACGGCAGGAAGGCCGTTGGCAGCGTGGCGGTGGTTGGCAACAGGCACAGCAGCAGATGGGGCAGAAAATGCAACAGCGCCATGCCGAACTTGAAGCTCGGAAGGCTCAGCGAATGCAGCACGACGGCGAAAGGCAGCAGCGAATGCAGCAGTGGCAGGCTGAGCGCCAACAGCGGATGCAGCAGTGGCAGGCCGAGCGTCAGGCGCGCCAGGCGCAGCGACAGCAGGCCGAGGCTTGGCACGGTGCTCGAAGGCAACCGTCGTTTGATTGGCAGGCGCAGCGCGAACAGCGGCGATCGCAACGTGAGCAAATGCGCGCTCTCCGCCAACAGCAGCAGCACGCCTACCGGTATCAGCAGCGAGACCATCGCCGACAGCACCGCGAACCTTATCAGGGTGCTCGGCCTTCATGGTCGACAATAGTTCAGCAGCCGTTGGGCGAATATCGCAATTACGGAGAATTCCGAAAGGCGCAGAATCAGCAACGGAAGCAAGAGCGTGGAGACTGGCGAGAGCAGGGTCGTTTCGCCAAGGAACTTTGGAAAGCTGAAAAGCGTGATTTTAAAATGGAGCGACGCGAATCTCGGTCGTTCAGTCCTGAATTTTATCGGTACGGCTCTCGCCAAGTTCCGCCGGTAATTTTCCAGCAGGCTCCTTACGTCGATAACCGCAGTTACGGCTACGATTATCAGGATGTTAATCCGCTTTTCGATAATCGAGGTTATCGATCGTCCCGACGAGCCCCGGCTGATTACGGCGACCGTTATCCGGACTACAGCGTGCAAGGGCCGACATATTATTCGTCGAACGGTAATGACTATTCTGGCGGTTACTACGACAGCGAATACGCAGATTATGACAACGGCGGCGATTGGAAGCAGCAGATTTTGCGGATGGTGATAGGTGCGTTTATGGGCGGCGGCACCGATCGCGGATATTTGGCGAATCCTTATACGTCGTACGCGTACGGTCCCTATACCGAGAATGCGTATGACTATGCACCGCTCTATTCTAACTATTCAAATCGGCGTTATGCCGGCGACGCTTATCAGACGGTCAGCTACGGTTACGATCCGAACCTCAACGTGATCGATCCGACGCCGTTTGACGGCATGTTGAGCGTTTTGCCGTATGGCGATACGATCGATCTTTATTCGGGCGGCCTGGCCGCCGAGCTGATTCAAAGGGCGCTTGGCACCGGATATTATCAGGGTCTGTTGGAAGGCCAAGTCGCTCGCAAGCGCGGGTGGAACGACCGATATTACAATGACCCGTACGCCTATTATGATGGGGAGCAGATGATGTTCGATCCGTATTCGTCGAGCATCGGCGATTGTCGAAGAATGTATAGTGAGGGCTATGAGCTCGGCTACCAGGACGCACTCGCCGGCCGCGCCGACGATTACGAACAGCTTGATGGCGGCAACGTCGATCTTGTCAGTATGCTGATCGGAAGCGTGCTCGATTTTAGAAGCTAATCCTCTCAGCAAATACCCACACTCCTCTAAGGGCAAGGCCTGCAAAATAAAGCATGCCTCGCCCTTCTCTGCGCGCCTGATGTACTATCGGTTCTGCAACATGACGACTCAGATCAGAATTTTCGATCGCGAATTTAACGTCGATCTCGGTTCGCCAATCGACATTTCGATTCCGCTCGAATTTAACGGCCCGCAGCCGAATGTTTTCGGAGTAGAGCGAGCGACGAGCGCTGCGGTAGCGACCCAAACTCTCGTCGGCGACACGCGACGCGGCGGCAGCTGCAATTTCGAAAGCGTCACGCTGATTCCGCATTGCAACGGAACGCACACCGAGTGCGTCGGCCACATCACGCACGAGCGCATTTCGCTTCGCGATTGTTTGCAGGCCGTTTTTTTGCCCGCGATTCTAGTGACGGTGGCGGCGGAAAGCGCGAGAGCGTCAGGCGAAAATTATCCGGTCGATTTTGAAGAGACCGATCAGGTCATTACGCAGAGGGCGTTACAAAATGCCTTTTCAACCTATGAAAAGTGTATGGAGGGCGGCGTTAAACCATCCGCTACCGCGGAGGGTATCGACATGCCCCGGCCGCCAAAGGCTTTAGTTGTTCGAACAATGCCGAATGACGAGGGGAAAAAATCGGCACAATACGGAGAGTCGGTTCCTTTGTTTTTTTCCTCGGAGGCGGTCGAGTATGTAGTTGCGCTCGGCGTAGACCATTTGCTCGTCGATCTTCCGTCGATCGACAGGATTTACGATCACGGAAAACTTTCGAATCACCGATTGTTTTGGAAGATCGATTCAGGAAGCTTTGATCTGAATTCCGAAAGCAGGCGGCATTCGACAGTGACGGAGTTGATTTATGTGGCGAAAACGGTTCCGGACGGCGAGTATCTGCTGAATTTGCAAATCGCTCCATTCCAGTCGGATGCGAGTCCGAGCAGGCCGATTCTTCTTAAAATGTCGTAACTCCTACCTTCTAGCCACAACTCGTGCATTTCCGGAGTTGCCGTTGGCGTCGAAGACGCGCAATGTAATGCTGTATTCGCCGGGCGTTCGCAAAGGGACGTCGAGCGTGAAGCGTTCCTCCGGCCCGTCGGCTATTCCGTCGTCCGGGTTAACCGATCGCCATTCGCCGCCGTTGACGCTGAATTCCGCACGTGCGATGTAACTTGATCTTTCGGATGCTGTGAAAACGACACGGACTCGCTCGCCGGCCATCTGAGGCTGACCGACTGCAGAAACTGTCGGCTGTCCGTTATCGATGTCAAAAGGCTCGCTGACGCGCTCACCGGAAAGAGCACGGTTTGCGGAATTTGCGACCGAATCACGTGCGACGATCTTCACCGTGTACCTTCCATCGGCAAGCGTTTGTCCGTCGATGGTATAAAAGTTTTCCGCAACGTTCTCTTTAAGTAACTTGAACGCCGAATCGGCAGATTCCTTATAGTAAATATCGTAGACGAGCTTGTCGCCATTGCGGTCTTCGGCCGTCCATTGCAGTGACCTGGCCGATCGTTGATACACGCGACGCGGCACGGCGATTATCGACGGCACACCGAAAATTGCGGGGTCGACGCCGGAAAGTTCAATGTTCGGATCGATCTGCGGCGCCGGATTAGGAATGAGCCCGACATTTGTCGGCAGCACTTGAATCGACAAAATCTCGGGAGCAATGTTGCGCGGCAAGTAGGCAACATTTACCTCGCTCAAACTCGCCGTCGTCGGGCCGCCTTTCAACACTGCGCGCCATTGAAAAAATCTCGATTTAGGACTCGGAACGCGGCCTCGGCTTGATTCGCCGCGGACGAGCTCCCACGCGCTCCACGTTTGATTTGGCACTTCCGAATTCCCGCTTCGTGTTTCGATCGTCACGTTTCCAGCGGACGACCACCAGATATTGCCCCAATCGGCCGCGGCACGTGCATCGAGAACGGAGGATTCATAAGTTCCATCCGGCGGAGGTTCGCCGCCTATTCGATAGAGACGGCCCTGGTTGCTCGAGGTCGCGTAAAGGGCGGCTCCGGTAGCAAGCAGGGTCGAAACCTGGCTTGCGTCGGATTGCAAAACAAGGGTTTCGCGGGCGTCGTTTGTAATGTTGTAGATTCTTCCCTTGTCGGACGTGCCGAGAAGTACGCCGTTGCCGGCCTGATGCGCGTGAAGCGAAAATCCTGTAACGGCCTGCGAAGACCAAAGTATGTCGCTGCCACCGTCCGGCAAAATTCGATAGACGGCGGATTTTGCGCCGGTTAGATCGTAGCGGCTTTTCGGGGGCGGCTCGGGCTGCAGCGGGTTTGGTTTGCCGGCCGCAACAGTTTTTATTTCGGGCGTCGCGGTTGCTGCCGGAGCGGGCTGCGGTGTTTGAGCGGAGGCCGATTCACCGATCGCAAGCGCATACAGCGAGCCATCGGGCCCGAGTTTCAAAGAGTGAATTTCGCGCAACGGCGAATCGAGAAGAGCAAACGGTCGTCGGTCTGGGCCGAAGCGGAGTACGAGACCGCTCGAATCGGTGCCGGCAAAAAGATTTCCCTGGCGATCGGCGGCGAGCGTTATTATGTGCGTCTCGCTCGTGTCGAAAAGCAGCGAGGCGTCAGGAGCGGCGTTAGCCGAGCGAACGATGTATATTCGGCCGTTGTCACCAGTTCCGACCGCAAGCCCGCCGTCGGCCATCGCGGCAAGTGACCAGATGTACTTTTCCTTTGGGTCGAAATAAACTTCCGATTTCCCGGCCGAATCGATTCGATAAACTTTGCCGTTAGGCGATGTTGCCCCGAAAAGTTCACCGTTGCGACCGATGGCAAGGGCCGAAACGTTGAGCTCGGCGAGATCGGTGAGTAGTGCTCCGGCACCGTTTGCGCTCACTCGAAAAATCCGACCCTCGCCCCCAGTGCCAAGATAAATGTTTCCGGAGGTGTCGGCTGCGCTCGACCAGATAAACGGCTGTTCGGTTCGATAAACTTCGGCGAAACGCGGCGCGAGCGTGATCGTGCCGTTCGCATCGATCGAAACCCCGCGTGCATCGCCGCGAAGAATTTCGCTTCGAGTGTTCACCGACCAGATTTCAGGGTCGAATCCCGGAGCGCCCGAAGTGAGAAACAGCAGACAAAACAAAGGGAAAATTTTACGCATCGATATTGATTTAAGGGTGAAATGGCTGTCTAAGTATATCAGTGAATTACGGAGTCAAGGCGTCTGATGGCCGAATAGAAGTTCCTTGAAAAAAACTCCGAACTAAAAACTGCGGGTTTCGCACGCTCCACCGGCAGCGTAACGTTATCGCATCTGCTTCGCAGATCGAGAACCTACGTCTTCGAGGCGGGCACGGCGGCTTTGCGTTTTTCGGCCATGCGGTCGATCACCTTTCGGGCCCGTTCGCCTTCGATAAAGTTGACGGCGTCGCGGAGCTCCTCAGCGTCACCGGTGATAAGACGCGCGCTGCGCTCACGGGTGAGGTAGGCCCAGAACCATTCGAGCATAACGATGACGCGGTTGCGAAAACCGATGAGAAAAAAAACGTGCAAAAATAGCCAGAAAAGCCAGGCGATGAATCCTTTTAATTTGAGGCCGAAGACATAAGCGATGGCCTTATTACGGCCAATCGTGGCCAATGAGCCTTTATCGACGTATTTGAAATTCTTCCGCGCATCGCCATGAATATCGGCAAGAATATTTTTCGCCGTCGCGGTGCCCATCTGCATCGCCGCCGGGCTGACACCGGGAACCAAGTCGCCGTTTTCCTGTTTGATCGACGCCATGTCGCCGATAACGAAAATGTTTTTATGATCCGGAATGCTGAGGTCGGACACAACGAACACGCGACCGGCCTTATCCGTTTCGACACCGAGCGACTTCCCTATGGGCGAGGCAGCAACGCCGGTCGCCCATAATACGACATCGCACTCGATCCATTCATCGCCCGCCTTGACGCGCCCGGGCTCGATATCGGTGACAAAGCTTTTGAGCCGGACCTCGACGCCGAGGTCTTCGAGCTGCTGTTTGGCGCTCATTGAAAGATCTTCGGGAAACGTGCCGAGCACGCGGTCCGAGCCTTCGAAAAGAACGACGCGCGCCTTGGTCGTGTCGATCGCAATAAAATCCTTCGCGAGCGCCTGCCGCGCGATGCCTGCGACCGCACCGGCAAGCTCGACGCCCGTCGGCCCGCCGCCGACGATGACGAAAGTGATAGGCTCATGCGATCCGTTCAGATAAGCCTGCCGCTCGGCGATCTCGAAGGCGAGAAGCACGCGACGCCGAATCTCGACCGCATCTTCGATAGTTTTCAAACCTGGAGCGGCCTTTTCCCAGTCGTCGTTTCCGAAATAGGCGTGTCGCGCTCCCGCCGAAACGATCAGGTAATCGAACGGCACGCGCGAACCGTCTTCGATGATAACGGCATGGCCGGTTTTGTCGATATCGATTACCTCGCCGAGAATTACTTCGACATTTTGATAACGATGCAGAATGCGGCGAATCGGGGTGGCGATCTCGCCGGGACTCAGAACGGCCGTCGCGACCTGATAAAGCAGCGGCTGAAATACATGATGATTCTTGCGGTCGATCAGCGTGACATCGACCGCCGTGGAGCCGAGCGCTTTAGCCGCCCACAATCCTCCAAAACCGCCGCCGATAATTACTACTCTAGGTCTGTCAGACATACTATACGTACATGCTAACCCACCATTGCAAGTTCAGCGCGCTCTACTGCGTATAAGATTTTCTTAACACATTAGAAAGGTGGGGTGGTTGTGCGGCCGGTCGATTTCGAACTTACGTTGTCTCGCACGGCCTTTTGACCGTTCGTGCTGTTTCGTGATTTTAGTCGTTTGTTTTCTGATGTTTAAAAGCCGAGACCACTAATCCCATGAGTCAACACGAAACAGGACGAACTTTTAGAAGCCGATATACCGGGCGTAAAGCGAACGTGCATGGGAGATTTCGTCGGTGCCCTTGATGATCGCCCGACCATCGCGGAAAACAGTGATCTCATTTTTGTCGGGCGTAAATCGAAGAAGGTAATCGTTTTGATGCACGTTTGTTGTCGATTTGAGCTTTTCAGCCAAAACGTTTAGATCGAGCGATGTCGTCCTGGGC
>JBHENZ010000076.1:0-7964 GCA_046261815.1 Pyrinomonadaceae bacterium
GCATTACGTATGTGCGATCGGGTACGGCGTCAGCGACAACCGTGAACCGTACGAATCGGGACGCGGAATGGACGATCAAAGTAACCGATTTCGCGCTGAAACGCGAGATCGATGCGAATTCGTTTAACATAGATGGATAACTTGGGACGTTTCTTAGCAATAATGTCCGGTTTGATGATTGGTGTATTGTTTGCCACGGGCGACGCGGCCGGACAATCAGTGCGTTCCGTCAGGCCGGCGAAGCCGATGGATGCGGCGGTCAACTCCGTGACGGCCTCGCCCGCCTATGCCGAGGTCTTGCTTCGCCGAACGGACATGACGGCGGAGCTCGAGTCCCTGCTTTCGCAATACACCGAAGAGCACCCAAAGGTTTTAGAACTTAAGACCTCGCTCGCCGGTTTGACGCGCGAGACAATTCGGTTATCAAAAGTGGGAATTAACGAATCTGGACGGCTGACCGTTGCATTAGGTAGATTGATTGTTCGCAAGATCGAAATTGAAACGGACGTTTGGAAGCTGCTGCGCGTTTACAAGGAAGAGCACCCCGAGGTTAAGCGGGCGAAGCGGAAAGTAGAGATTTACGAGGCGGCGATCAAAGAAATTCTTGGTTAAACTTCGCCGGTAATTTCTTCTTCGCGAACAAGTTGGAAAAGCTCGTCGGCTCCGGCTTTGGGAACCTGCTTTGATTGCGGGACGCTGACAATACGCAATACCGTCTTCCTATTTCTGCGCTTTATCGTTACCTCGTCGCCCGCTTTCACGTCCTTCGACGCTTTAGCAATTGTCCCATTCACCTCAATAAGTTCTTTGTCACAAAACTCCTGGGCGAGGCTGCGGCGTGCGATCAAACGACTGACTTTGAGAAATAGATCAAGACGCATCCGGAAAAAAAAATCAGGCAAAGATGGCACAATTTCCCCCTTTGCCTGTGATATTAATTGAATTTCGGTTACTTATTCGCGACCTTGTCCTTTCGCTCCTCGGAGAAAAGAATCGGGGCGACCAGCGGTCGAAAAGCGTCGTTGATCTTGATGTAGGCACCGTTGCGAAGCGTAGCCATAAACTTTTTCTGCTCACTCGGCCCTTTTTCGCTGACGATTGCGAGCCGCACGGCGCTTTCGTCAAAATGCGATTCGCTGCTCGCCTGTTCGCGTCCGTCGACCTTTAGAATAATCACGCCGAGCGGATTGATCTCGATCGGATCGGTCACGCCCCCCACTTTCACGGCCTTGAGCGGTTTGGCGATAAGGTCGTTCAGCTCGGAAACCTTCAGCTTTTCGGTCGTTCCCTTGCCGCCCGTGACCTGGCCGGGATCAGAATTTTCGGTTGCGAGCTTTGCAAAATCGGCGCCGCCGCGTATCTGTGTTACGAGCCGCTTGGCCTTTTCCTTGACGGCCGTTTCGTCGCGGCCGGCGTAGCCGAGGAAAATCTCACTGATCGAGATAGTTTCGGGCTTGGTAAAACGTGCCCTATTCTTATCGTAATAATTGCGAAGCTCCTTGGCGCTTGCACCCCAATAAACCTTCGAAAACACTTCACGCTGCAGCACGGCCTCGCGGACTGCCTGTTTGCGCCACACCTCGCGAATATCTTTCGGATCGACGCCGGTCTTTTCCATCTCCTGATAGAGTGCGTCGAGCGTTTTCAGATTATGTTGCTTCATTATTTCCAGAAAGCGTCGGTTAACGTCGGCTTCGGCGTCGATGCCGAGCTCTTTCGCCTTCTGAATCATCAGTTCCTCATTGATCAAACCCGCGATAAGCTCGCCCTGCTTTTCGTCGACGTTTTTTTGAACTTCCTCACGTTTCTTGCCCTGCTGCACCTCAGCATCGACAATGCTCTTCATTTCTCGTTTAACACGCGAGAGCGTGATTACGCCCTCATTGACCTGGGCGACGACCTGGTCGATCACCCGTTCCTGGCTTTCCTGAGCGAGAGTCGGAGCGACGAAAAACAGCAATGCAGCAGCAAATAAATTGATCGAAATAAAACGTTTCATAGAATATACTTGAATTGTCGGGATACCGGACGTGCGAAGTGGAACACGTGTTTTGATGCAATAATTCGGGCTTAAGTTTATCCGCAACCCGCGTGTTTTTGGAAAAATAATGGGCGATTCCGACTTTTGCAAATAATAGCACGTTTTATCCACGAAACTAAACCGCATCCCGCCTTCGATATAAAAAAACAACCCGCGATCCTAAACCTAACGCTCCGTATAATTTATTCACCTCATTAGTGCAGCAAACCGAAACAAAAAGTATCGCTAGAATTATCCTCCGCCGGGCGGTAGTCTGCGTGATTGTTTGTCTTGCGGCCCTGGCTGCGTTTTTACGCTTCACTGCTTGCGACGTCGGCAAGTCTGTCGAACGGCGAGCAGAAAACGGTCGAGAGCATGATTCAATACATTGAAAACAAAGGTTTTACCGACGAAGTGTTTTTGCTCCGGCGACTTGCGTCATTTCGGTCGAACGATCATTGGTTGAATGCCTCGGTCGAAAAGGAAAACGCCTTTGCGGCGACGAATTACCCTTTCGAAATCATCACGTTGTATCCCGAATTCTTCAGCCTTCCGGCCGATGAGGTTGAACGCGCCGCGATACTGCTCCATGAAGCGAAGCATTTGCAGGGGCACGACGAGAAAGCGGCCTACGAATTCGTCTGGAAAAATCGCGAACAGCTCGGCTGGGTTATCGAGTCGCACGGAGCCTCGCCAGGCTGGCAATCGGTGCGAAAATTAACGAAGGAACACGTGCCTCACCTTTTTGTATGCGATTTTCGGCCGTTTGGCGATTGCACCGAGTAACGCGCTTTTTTTGCTGGGTAATGCGTTTTTTTCTTGGGTGACGCCTTTCTTTTTACGAGACGTAGAATTCTTCAAATCCTGATTAGATCGAGAATATGGTGAGCGGCAGCGATCGGATTTCGATTGTCGGCGTCGACGCGCAAAATCCCCCCGGGCGAAAAGCTTGAGCCGTCGTGAGTGGAAAGAAAGTCCATCAACCGGTCGGGCGCCACGCGGGCCGTCTCCGCCAGTTTAACGGCGAGGCCCGAGGCGGTTTTGTCGATCGAGACTATTCCGATCTTCTCGGCCGTCTTGCGTAGGCGGCCGAAGGCAATTAAATTGTCGACCGAGTCGGGAATGCGGCCATATCGATCTTTCAACTCGGCACGGATGGCAACGAGCTCAGCCTCGGATTCGGCCGAGGCGATTCGCTTGTAAGTTCGCAGCCGGTGCGAGGCTTCCTGAATATATTCTTTTGGAATTGAAACTTCGACACCGAGGTTGATCGAAACGCTTGTCTCATCGGCGATCTCGTCGCCGCGAATTTCGGCAATTGTCCGCTCGAGCATCTTGGTGTAGAGATCGAAGCCGAGCGCGTCGAGATGGCCGGATTGCTGGCCGCCGAGAAGGTTTCCGGCACCACGCAGCTCGAGATCGAGGGCCGCGATGCGAAAGCCGGCGCCGAGATCGGAAAATTCGCGAATGGCGCTTAGTCGGCGGCGCGCGATCGGTGTCAGCTCAAGCTCACTCGGGATCAAAAGGTAGGCGTATGCACGGCGGTTCGAACGACCGACGCGGCCGCGAAGCTGATAGAGCTGCGAAAGGCCGTAATTGTCGGCCCGGTTGATGATGATCGTATTCGCACGTGGAATGTCGATGCCGTTTTCGATTATGGTCGTCGCGACCAGAATGTCGTATTTGTAGTCGATAAAATCCAGCATCACCTGTTCCATCGCCTTCTCATTCATCTGGCCGTGGCCGACGGCTATGCGCGCCGCGGGGACGATTTTTTGAACAAGGGCGGCGATCGATTCGATTGTTTCGACGCGGTTGTGGATGAAAAAAACCTGGCCGCTGCGGGCAAGCTCAAGGTCGATTGCCGAACGTATCACGCTCTCCGAAAACTGCACGACCTGAGTGTTGATGGCTAGACGGTCGCGGGGCGGCGTTTCAATCACCGACATATCGCGCATCCCGACAAGCGACATATTCAAGGTCCGCGGAATCGGCGTGGCCGAAAGCGTGAGCACGTCGACTTTCTTCTTGAGCTGCTTTAGCTTTTCCTTGTGCGCCACGCCGAAACGCTGTTCTTCGTCGACTACGACGAGGCCGAGCTTCGGCAATTTAACGTCAAGCGAAAGGAGGCGGTGTGTGCCGATCAGAACATCGATTTCGCCTTTCGCGGCCGTTTCGACAACCGCCTTTTGTTCTTTATTCGAGCGGAATCGCGAAAGGAGATCGATTTTTACCGGAAACGCTCCGAAGCGCCGCGAAAAGGTTTCGTAGTGTTGATAAGCCAGAACGGTTGTAGGTGCGAGAATTGCGACCTGCCTGCCGTCCATCACAGCCTTGAAGGCGGCCCGCATCGCAACCTCGGTTTTGCCGTAACCGACGTCGCCGACGATCAAGCGGTCCATCGGACGCGCGATCTGCATATCGTTCTTGACATCTTCGATCGCGGAGCCTTGATCGACGGTCAATTCGTAGGGAAACGCATCCTCAAACTCATTTTGCCACGGTGAATCGGATGCGAACGCGTGACCCTCAACAAGTTTTCGCTCGGCGTAGAGCCGAAGAAGCTCGTCGGCCATGTCACGCATCGCGCGTTTTGCCTTGGCTTTTGTCTTTTGCCAACCGAGGCCGCCAAGCCGGTCGAGCGTCGGAGCCGTCGCCTCGCCCGACGAGTAGCGCGAGACAAGGTCGAGCCGCTCGACAGGCACGAAAAGCTTGGCGTCGTCCCCATACAGCAAAAGCATGAACTCTCGTTCCGCTCCTTGGGCCGAGATCGTCTGCAAGCCTTCGAAACGTCCGACGCCGTGATCGACGTGGACGACAAAATCGCCGGACTTTAGATCGCGAAAATCGGAGATGAAGGCACTAACGCTGCTTTTCGTGCGGCGTTGTATTTTTGGCGGTCGGTGCTCGGCGTGCTGGCTCTCGCCGAAAATGTCGATCTCGGTGAAAAGTTTGAAATCCGCCGAGGGTAATTCGAAACCGCCGGAAAGGTCTCCTATGATGATCGATTCGGTGGGCAGGGAACCGTCGAATTCGCGCAAACCGTCGCGAAGACGTTCGGCAAGACCTGGCGTTTGAAGAACAAACAGGGATCGTACGGAATCCGCCTCCATGCTTGCGGCAAACTGGCGGACGTCGCCCTGAAATTTTCGTGTAGAGCGGGAAACTATTTCAATATCAGAAGACTTTTCGGCGGTCGGGAAAAGGAAAAGAGGTGCTGAGACACCAGCCGTTTCCTCGGTGTCGAACTGAAAATTCTCGTCCGTTCCGGCCGCAATTTTGCCCAACGCCCTGAGTTCTATTCGCTGCTTTTTTTCTAGTTGATCGCGCAGCTCCGAGGCGTCAAGAAAAAGCGCGTCTGGCTCGAGGGCGATGTCGCCGCTGGCGACCGTTTGATCGTAGTGGGTGCGAAGCTGCTCATAAAAGCCGCCGAGAGTTTGTTCGATAATAGCCGGCTCGTCGATCACGAAAACGCAATCGGCTAAATAATCGAACAACGTACCTTCGAGCGGTTTGACGAGCGGCAGCAAAAACTCGGATCCGGAAAACCATTCCCCCTCGTCCGCAAAATCGGTGCGATCCCTTAAGTTGCGTGCAAAACGCTCGCCTCCAAAATTTTCACGAGCGAAAAAGGCCCAATCGCGAAAATCCTGAGTTGTAGTTGCTATTTCACGCATCGGTGCGATCGAAACTTTGGGCAGTTGGGCTGTCGACCGCTGCGTTTCGGAATCGAAGCTGCGAATCGAATCGACGGTATCGCCGAAAAACTCGATGCGAACTGGAAATTCCGAATCAGGTGACCACACATCGAGAATGCCGCCGCGAATCGAAAACTGACCGAAATTATTCAACGGATCTTCGCGCACGTATCCGGCGGCGACGAGCCGCGCAACTAATTCTTCGGGCGGAATGTCCTCATCGCGTTTTATCGATGTCCCGAGTTTTTCGATCTCTGCGAGTTTTACCGTGCGAGTTATGAGCGACCGCGCCGAGGTGACGAGGAAATCCGGTTCTGACCGCGTCAACTGCCAGAGAGCCATCGCCCGCCGCTCTTGCGTCTCGGCGTGCGGGGAGACACCCGAGTAAACATTCGTATCGAAAGAGGGAAGGGCGATGATTGCGGGTGGGGGATTGCGGATTGCGGACTGATTTTCATCGATGCTCGCAGTCGTAACAGGCTTCGCCCGGTTCCTGGTTGTCCAAAATTCGAGATCGCCTTCAAAAATTTCGAGGTCGCGGTTCGAATCGGTAATAACGACAAATGTTTTCGCCGCGGCTGCCTGTACTCCGGCAAGGACGAACGCCTTTGCAGAAATCGATGTAAGACCGCTAACGGATATTACGCGGTCGCCCTCGCGAATCTCGCGAATCAAGCGGGTCGTCTCGGTATTTTCGTTCGCCGGGGAAATCATATAAACGCAGAAAGCCGCAGAAAACGTTTCGCGGCCCGGGGGGGGGTGAAAGACGGTTTCAGACGGTTAGATACATCTTGCCACAAATCCTTGTAATTTGCCGCGCAAAGATTGAGTCAGTACCGTCCGCGGTAGCAGATGGTTTATGCTAGGAATCTCAGACGCGGGTTTAGGGTATTGCCGTTTAACCCGCTACCTCAGGCGGTGCTGACACGTTCGCCTATCTCGAATCATTTATGACCATTCCAGAGTTTGACGAAATTATCGAGCCGAACGATCAAACCGAAGCGAGAGTCGCCCATTTGAAAGGGTTGATCGAATTGATCGACAATGCTTACCCGAACAAATTCGACCGCAGCGGAATCAGCGGCAGCGAGGACACGATAACTCGTTTGCTCGAATTTGAGGTGGTGAAGAACGTGGCGAACGAAATGATTGCCGTGAAAGCGGATTTGAAAGAAGGCGAGCGCCCGCCGGCGGAAGTGAAAGACAAGATAAACGCGCGGCTGCGCGAGTTTGGGAATGCGAGAATCGCCGGTCGGCTGACCACGCCGCCGAGAGGAAACTTTGTTCATTTGACGGATGGCATCAACAAGCTGCAGATCTATTGCAAAAAGGGCGCGTTTGCGTTGATTAGAAACGACGCCGAGAATTCGCTTGACGTCGAAAACGCCTGGGCCGCATGGGGCCTGATCGACCACGGCGATTTCGTCGGCGTCGAAGGTTATCTTTTTCTCACGAACACGGGCGAGATATCGGTGCATGTCGAGAAGCTGCAGTTTTTGGCAAAGGCGTTGCTGCCGATGCCCGACAAGATGCACGGCGTTGCCGATGCGGAAATCCGCCAGCGGCAGAGGTATGTCGATCTGATCGGGTCGAGCTTGCAGGTCGACCACGAAGGCTTGACGACACGCGAAGTCTTCGAAACGCGTGCAAAGGTTATTTCGTCAATGCGGCGATTTCTCGAAGACCACGGCTACATCGAGGTCGAAACGCCGATGCTCACGCCAAAGGCGACCGGCGCCGCAGCCAAACCCTTTAAGACGCATCACAACGCCCTTGATATCGAGCTCTACGCCCGCATCGCGCCGGAGCTCTACCTGAAAAGATTGCTCGTCGGCGGATTCGAAAAGGTCTACGAATTAAATCGCAATTTTCGCAACGAAGGCATCTCGTACAAGCACAATCCGGAATTCACAATGCTCGAGTTTTACTGCGCGTATATGGATGTCGAGCGGATGATGGATTTTTGCGAGCAGCTTCTGCGGCAAGCGGTGAAAAAAGTGACGAGCAGTCTTTTGGTTGAGTATGAAGGCAATAAGATTGACTTCAACAAGATTGACCGTATCTCGATGCGCCACTCGATCGCAAAATATGCACCGGGCATGGAGGTCGACGACGCCAGTATCATTGTCGCCTTTGACGAGCACGTCGAGCCGAAACTGATTCAACCAACTTTTATAATCGATTTTCCTAAATCGATCTCTCCTCTCTCAAAAGGCGATCCGACGAATCCGAGTATTGCCGAACGG
>JBHENZ010000077.1:0-10210 GCA_046261815.1 Pyrinomonadaceae bacterium
AGACTAAATTGTGTGCGAATTACTGTTACTGCGTCCTTAGCTCCGTCTTGCCGTCTTTTGCTAGCCTACAGTCCGACCGCGAAAATTTAAGAGCTGAACCTCACCAGCTCTTTTGATTTGCCGAAGACTAGGGCTTTCTGAAGAACCTGTTTCTTTTCGTCATCCGAAAGCGAATCCCAGGCGGGCAGCGCAACAGCGTAAAAGGTGCCCTCACCTGCGCGGCCGGGGTTCGAACGTACTTTTCAAGCTCAGTCCCGGCGAGGTCGATCGATTTGCCGAAAGTACCGTTTTCCTATTTGGTCTCTACCTGCCCTGCCCAAAATAAGCCATAGAGCTCAGCAGGATGACGGCAATTGTCGCGGCGGCGAGCCATTTATTGACCTTGAAAATCGGGAGGCGGAGCGCCGCTTTTGCTACGGGTTTCGTGACTCTTATCTTCTGCGGTGGCGGATGGGTATCGGGTTTTTGTTTTTCAGAACGAACAAGAGGTGGTTTCGAACCGAATTTCAATAAATCAACAAGGTGAAGGGTTTTGCCGGCCGCCTCGGATAAAATCTGGTCGTACGTGTATCCGTATTTTTGCTCGACTAGATCGGACGAGGAAACCTCCATTTCGAGACGAATCATTTCAACAAACCTGTTTCCGATTCGAACATTGCAATCGATCGCAGCCGCGGCGACTTCGGGGATAAAGAATAAATCGCGGGTTGAGGTTTTCAGCTTGTGAAGTTCGTCAAAAAAATTTTGTTGGGACAGCTCGTCGAACCGTCCTGCGCTTTCAGCGTGCACTGCCTTCGCCTTGAACTCCGAAACCAGACGCCCAACGTCCGATTCAACGTCATCCGCCGAGAAAAGCAAAATGCTCGCCCAATTCGCATACAGCGCGCGAAGATGCTCGACAATCTCACCCGGAGGGAAAAGCAGTTTCCGTTTTTGTCCTTCCTCCTCGCGGGAGAATAGACGGGTGATTACATAATCGAATTTCGCCCGCGTCGCTTCAGCGAACGGTGAATTGCGAAAAAAGCGTGCCAGGGCGATTAGGGCTTGCGAGCTGAGTGCGGGACGCGAGTTCTCGCAAAACCGGCGCAAATTCGCGACCGAAACATTTTTGTCGCGCTTACAAAGCGCCGTCGACCAGCTCTCGACTTCGCCGATCAACGCAATCTCGGCTTCGGCGAATTCGACAGTGTCGACGGCTCCGCCAATTTTCAAAAATCTATGAAGCGCTTTCTTTGGCTCCAAATCGTCATAGGCCACAGGCACCGTTTTTAGGTATTCTCGCTCGATTCCCGACAGCACGTGTTCGACCATTTGCAGGCTCGAGACCTCAGCCATCGCACGTTTGCGATAAAAGTCTGCACCTGACAATTCGTCTTTGGAGGAGAGTTCGAGTCCGTCCGTTTCAATCTCCGTATCTGAATGCGCTTTTGGAGCACCCACTATTTCATTCGCGGCCGTTCCGGCGACGATGCCGCCTGATTGCAAAACGCGAATCGTCGAAGCGACTGGCTTGCCGAGTTGAGGCGCGGTCGCCGTGCCAATTGACGACTCGAGAATCGTGTCCTCTAACAGATTCTCTTCTTTCAGCTCCCCGATGAGATCTTCAAAAACGCTCATTTGTTTTCTTTCGCGATCTAATTATTGTTGGCTAACCCGCCTACCGGATAAATCTGAACGATGCGGCCGGTTTGTGTAAGTTCGTATCTGTAAATCGTCTGCCCAGGCACATCACGGGTGGCGGCAATTTTGAATTGCGTTCGCAGATCATCCGGAGTCGGGGTCGGCGGGTCCATGTCAAAGACATATCTGCCGCGTACCAAGGTATCTCCCGCAACCGTGCCGATGCTGTTGCCGAGACGGGAATTAATTTCCGGCAAGGTACCGAATCTGTTATTTTGAACAAAGAAGTCCATTTGCGCCGATGAAATCGCTCTCAGGGTTGCAAATGCCGATCCGTTTTCCGCTGCCCACAGTCCCTTTTGGAGTGCAGGCACCGCAAGTGCAGCGATAATTCCTACAATAACGACTACGAGCAATAACTCGATTAGCGAAAATCCTTTTTGTTGCTTAGGCATCGTTTTCCCCACATTCAAGCTAAACACCTAATGCCATTTTCTGTCACCATTTTTTGACAGCCAGGGTCGATCCTTATTCAACCCATTTGTCCTAAACCCCGTGAACATTGCGTTTGACAATCATTTTTTGTGACGTGGGACCTGCGGGCGACCTCTATTGTGCAAGGGTTGTGCCAAATTTAAAAGTCTTTGCGAAATCGGCTTTATCTTTAAATTCGCGAGCGAATGCGTTTTTAACGACCAAAATTTAAGCCTATTGTTTGGCTTTCTCTTTTCTGGTAAATTCCTAGTAAGCCTAGAGTTGTTGTTGTCCAGCCCGTCGCTTGTGGGCGACTTTTTCGGAGTATTCGAATTTGAGCTCAGTTATAGAACAGACGGCCGAAACCTACGGCATTGAGAATTGGGGAGCGGGTTATTTCGGCGTCAATCGAAAAGGAAATCTCGTTGTTTATTCGCCCGATAACCCAAGCCTGACGGCAGATGTAAAGGAAATAATCGCCGACCTGGCAAAACGCGGTATCCACACGCCGGTGCTTCTCCGGTTCCCGCAGCTTTTATTCGGACAAATCCGGAAACTGCAGTCCGCATTTAAGAAGGCAATTCGCGAATTCGATTACGAAGGCAGACATCTTTGCGTTTACCCGATGAAGGTGAATCAGAACCGTGCCGTCATCGAGGAATATTTAAAGGAAGGTTCCCGCTACAGTTTTGGCCTCGAGGCCGGATCAAAGGCCGAGCTTTACGCCGCCTTAGGACTCGAACAGGCGAAAGACAGTCTCCTCGTGTTGAACGGTTTTAAGGACCACGATTTCGTCCGGCTTGCCTTTGCCGGCGCTGGGGCCGGAAAAAACGTTGTCATTGTTATCGAAAAAATGAGCGAATTGCGGCACACGCTCAGTCTCGTCCAGGAAATGACGGCCGAAAATCCTGACGCTCCGCTGCCAATGGTCGGCGTACGGGTGAAGCTGTATTCAAAGGGCTCCGGCAAATGGGAAAAGTCCGGCGGTGAGGCGGCAAAATTCGGGCTTACGACGACCGAGATCCTCGACGTCATCCGACAGCTTAACGAAGCCGGCCGAATCGACATGCTGCGGTTGCTCCATTTCCATATCGGTTCACAACTGACCGACATCAAGCGGATCAAGAACGCGATGAAGGAAGCCGCACGCACATACGCCAAGATCCGCGAGATGAACATACCGATCGATTATCTCGATGTTGGCGGCGGCATGGCTGTGGATTACGACGGCTCGCGAACCTCATTTGAGTCCTCAGCTAACTACAACGCCCAGGAGTTCGCCAACGATGTCATCTACATGATCAAAACTGTTTGCGATGACGAAAACGTCCCGCACCCGACGATTATTCAGGAATCGGGCCGATATTTGTCGGCGTACCACGCAATACTGGTCACGAACATCCAGGATGAAATCGAAACTGTTGTCGAAGACATCACGCCGATGGCGATCGAAAAGGACGACCCGCCCGTAATCCGCGAGCTTTCCGATCTTCGCGAAACGATCAACGCCAAGAACTACCGCGAGTATTATCACGACACGCTTGAGGCGCGGGAAGAACTCTTCACGATGTTCAATCTCGGGCTGATAACGCTCGAGCACAAAGGCAAGGGCGAGGTGCTTTTCTGGGATGTTTGCGAAAAGGCTGATCAATTTGCTCAACAGAAAAAGTACGTCGCTGAGGAATTTGACGACCTCAGGCGGCTGCTATGTGCAAAATACCTTGCTAATTTTTCGGTTTTTCGCTCGATGCCGGATAACTGGGCACTCGAACAACTATTTCCCATCATCCCTATTCATAAGCTCAACAAAAAGCCGTCCGAATATGCTACGCTATGTGATATAACCTGTGATTCCGACGGAATTGTCGATAAGTTCGTTGACCTCCACGACGTCAAGCCGGTTCTTGAGCTTCACAAATTAACCAAGGGCGAACCCTATTATCTGGCAATGATGCTGGTTGGCGCCTATCAGGAAGTGATGGGAAACAATCACAACCTTTTTGGCGTGCCGCATGAAGCGCATATTTATATTGGAGAAGACGGCCACATTATTAAAAAGGTCATTTATGGCGCAAACCTGGGCGAATCCATCGCCACCGCCCGTTTTGAGGCTGTTCAGCTTCACGATCAATTTCGTCGGGCCATAATGAAACGCATCAAAGACGGCATTCTTTCGACGAAGGAAGGCAATCAGCTGATCGAATTTTACGAGGATCAGGCGGAAAGTTACACGTATCTCTCGCCAAACGGTTCACGCGAAAACTAGCAGCCAGCCCAGCGAGTTCGAATTTTTATAATACGAACTATTTATTGGAGATTTTATGGTAGCTCAAAAGAAGACTAAGGCCTCGAAATTTTTGACTGTACCCACGAGGCCGGTGCCGATCGACCGAGACCGGTCAGTGGCGGGCTTGTTGGAGAAAATGGAAGGCGCTGGTTTCGGGGCGCGTCAACTCGCCGAGGCCCATCGCATCTGGCTCGACATGCTCGACGATAACTGCACGATTTACCTATGCGGTTCGGGAAACCTTATCTCCTCCGGAATGCGTCGCTTGCTGGCATACGTTATTAAGAATCGGTTTGTTGACGTGATCGTGATGAGCGGCACGGTCCTTTATCAGGACATCCACGAAACTTTGGGTCGAAACCACTTTCAGGCACACCCGAGCATGGCTGACGATGAACTCGACGCATCCGACGTGATGCGCATCGGCGACACGCTTGCAAATCGCGAGGAATACCAGGAGGCCGATGAATGGATCGGCAGCGTTATCAACCAACTCGAGGCGGGCCGTGCCTATTCGATCAGGGAGTTTCTTTTGTTGATGGGCCGGGAGCTTACTGAAATCGCGTACGAAGACGGCATAATGACCTCCTCGTACAAGGCCCGCGTACCAATCTATTGTCCGGACATGAACGGCACCGAAATGGCCGTAGGCATTGCCAGGGCGAGATTCGATAAGAAGCTATCGATAGCCTTCGATACCGCGCAGGATACGCTCGAAATGATGCAGCTTGCACAAAAGACGCGTAATTCCGGAATTATTTCTCTCGGAAGTACCTGTAGTCAGAAGATGGTAAATATCGCCGAGATCTCGGCCTATATTACACGTACGACCATTCGCGGCCATAAGTACGCGATCTCGATGACCACCGATTCGACGCCGCTCGAAGTTCGAACGCCATCATTTGGCGGTGGTCATACGAACGTGTTCGGAAAGCTTTATAAAGGAGCGACGACCGCGTACGTACCAAGCGATCCTTCGATCGGCCTGCCGATGATCATCACCGCGCTTTCCCAAACCGCCGCAAAATTTATGAAGGGTCGACGCCGCCCGAACTTTGCCTTCTCGGGCAAGGATATGACGATCGAAGTTCCATAATTCGCACTGATGTCCGAATCCGCACGCCTGCCGATGAATTTCGGCGGAATTGACGAAGGAGAATATTCCTCGTTCGAAACCGCGCGAGTTTTGATTTTTCCCGTCTCGTACGAAGGTACCGTTTCGTACGGCACCGGAACCGGGAATGGAGCCATGGCGATCGTCGATGCTTCGCGCAATATGGAGCTATACGACGAGGAAACGGATTCGGAAGTTTATAAACTCGGCTTGCATACATTAGAAGAATTTCAACCGCGAGAATCGCCGGAAACGATGATGGCGGAGCTTTATGAAATTACACGAAAGCATTTGTCTTCGGGCAAATTTCTATGCTCGATTGGCGGTGAGCATTCGATTTCCGCCCCGATCATTCGTGCTCACGCGGAAAAATTTCATGACCTGAGCGTGATGCAGATCGACGCTCACGCCGACCTCCGTGACAGCTACGACGGTACGCCGTTTTCGCACGCGTCGATAATGGCCAGGGTCGTCAAAGATCTTAGGATTCCTTCAGTCCAGGTTGGGATTCGGTCGATATCGGCTGAAGAAGCTCGGCTCGTCGATACGGGAATCCCGACCAGGATTTTCTGGGCGAAGGATGTCGTCGGCAAAACGAACTGGATCGAGTCCGCGATCGATTCGCTGACCGAAAATGTTTATTTAACGATTGACATCGACGGCCTCGATCCAAGCCTTGTTCCTACAACCGGCACGCCGGAGCCCGGCGGTCTCGGTTGGTACGAAACGCTGAGGCTCATTCGCCGCCTCGCCGAAAAGAAAAACGTGGTCGGAATGGATTTGGTCGAGTATTCATATGTGCCGGCATTTGACTCACCCGCATTTCTCTGTGCAAAGCTCGTCTACAAATCGCTCGCCTACATTTTCCGTGAACAAACGCCCAGCGTTGTCGGTAGATGATTTGCGGGCTTTCCACTTTCAAATAATTGCGAACCGCAAGGCTAGCTTCGGCGTAAAACACCTGCAAAGCGTTTGATATGCCGCTCTCGTGCGGTAGAATCGCGCTATTAGTCTTTTTTCCGGGAGATTTTTACCTGATGTTCTTGAGGAAATGTTTTTTGCTTCCATTCATCGCTTTCACCCTATTTGTGTCGGGCTGCCGCACAAATTTGCTTAGCGGAAATGATTCGCCGCCAAGAGACCTTCCGCCCGCCCCGCCGGCACCAATTTCAGTCGATGGAGTGAGAACGTCGTACGCGGATATCGTCGAGCGGGCATCGCCCGCCGTCGTTCAAATCGAAACCAACCAGCGTCGAACGAACAGTCAGCAGCAACAGTCACCTTTCGGCGAAAATGACTTCTTCCGCCAGTTCCCTTTTCCCGGGCAGCAACAGCCACCGCGAGTCGAGCGGGGAGTCGGTTCGGGTGTGATCGTTAGCGCGGACGGTACCATTTTGACGAATGCGCACGTCGTTGAAGGGGCCGAGAAGATCACGGTTCTTCTTCAGGACGATCAGAGTTTCGAGGCAAAACTTGTCGGTTCGGATAAGCCCAGCGATCTGGCGGTTCTGAAAATCGAAGCTAAGAATATGCCGTTTTTGACGCTTGGAAATTCTGACGCGGTTCGCGTAGGGGACATCGTTCTTGCTATCGGGAATCCGCTCGGTATAGGTCAATCCGTCACGGCGGGAATTATTTCGGCTAAGGGCCGAAGGACCGGGCTGAGCGATGGTCAAAGCTTCGAAGATTTTCTACAGACTGACGCGCCGATAAATCGCGGAAACTCGGGCGGAGCACTCGTCAATTTGAACGCTGAATTGATCGGTATTAATTCACAAATTCTCGCGGGCGGACCGAGCGGCGGCAATATCGGTATTGGCTTTGCCATCCCGACGAACATGGCCCGAACCGTGCTCGAACAGCTATTGCGCGATGGTCGCGTCCGGCGCGGTATGCTCGGTATCGGCATTCAAAACGTAACCGCCGATACGGCCCAGGCCTTCAACCTGGACGAGGCGTCAGGTGTGCTCGTAAACGGCGTCCGTACCGGAAGCGCGGCGGACAAAGCGGGCATAAAGCGAGGCGACATTATCACTGCCGTCAACGGCGAAAAGATCGAGGACAGTAATATTCTTCGCAATAAAATTGCCGGCACAATACCGGGCAGCGAAGTCAGAATCACCGTGCTGCGCGACGGCAACACGCAAGAGCTGGCGGCGACACTCGACGAATTCGACGCGAACGAGAATCGCGGCCAAGCCGTTCCGAACAATAATCAAGAAGTGGTCCCTGAAAAACAGTCACAGCGGCTCGGCCTGAGCCTGCAGCCGGTGACTCCGCAGGTTGCCGCGCAGCTCGGAATTCGAGGTAATGCCGAAGGACTGATCGTTACTGAAGTCGACCCAAACGGAGCGGCAGCTGAATCCGGCATTACCCGCGGCGATGTGATACTCGAAATAAATCGGCAGACCGTGAGTTCGACCGACGAAGTGCAGTCGGCACTAAATCGATCGGGCGATCGTCCGATGCTGCTGCTCATCAATCGCCGCGGCCAAACGATTTATTTGACCGTGCGGGCAAAATCGTAGAGACTTGTGAGACTTGTAATGGCGGTGGCAATATTTCCACTGTTTTCATTTAAGGCTTTCGTATACTTTCCAATATGTGGAACAGAATTTACCTCGCCGCACTCGCTTTGTCGGTGCTGCTGATGGCGTTCTTCACATACTACGCTCTCGACTGGCTTGCGAGTATCGGCTCACCGGCAGCGGCGCTCGAAGGCTTTCGTTACCATTTCTTCGTTTCAGGCACGGTGTTGTGGATTTCTTCGGCTGTTCTTTTAATTCTCGCAAACGTTGTGCTCGCGAAATACGACAGGCCATGGGCACTGTGGGCAACACTGATTTTCTTCTGCGTATTCGTTCTGATTCGAAACTTCTGGCTGGCAAGGGCTGAGGACAGTTTCTACCAGGCAACCTTCGGCGATCGGCCGGGACTGAATTTTTCACCGATCTTCGCCGTGTTGGTGTGCGGCGCTGCCACTGGGGTCATCTTCGTAAATCAACTTATCGCAGTCCGTCTGCGCAATCGGATTTATCCGCCGTCGCTATCCTCAGAATCCACAGCCGACGACTTCCATAACAAGCAATCCCAAGGAGATTCGACGCCCGACAAAGTTTCGGACTTGCGCGATTCGAGACCTAGACGCGAAGGCCCTCCGACCTGAATTTCGAAGGGCTTATGAATACTGGTCGGGATGACTGGATTCGAACCAGCGACCTCTCGCACCCCAAGCGAACGCGCTACCAGACTGCGCCACATCCCGTAAAAATCGAATTCTTAGATTAATTTTGCGGTGTCCGGCTTGTCAAATCAACGGTTTCGAAGGTGATTTTCCGCCTCAAGCGTTTGATCGGTTTTGAGCATTTCGCGCAGCTCGAGGAGCTGTACACCGAGAGATTTTAAGGCCTCGCGTTTTTCTGCGCCGAGGGTACCCGACACCGATGCAAATTGATGTTCCATGGCGTTAGCATCGTCTGAAGAATTTTCAGAGAAAAGCCTTGAAGCGCGTTCAATCTCCGATTCCCCGACTGGTGCGAAGCGCACGATTTTAAGTTTGCTTCCGTCACGCAGCTCGGATTGCAGTTTCTTTTTCGCACCGGCGATAGTGAACATCTCGTCGTAGAGCAGTTCCTTAATACGCAAGGCGACCTCGACGTCGCGACGCCGATAGCTGCGCTGGCCCGAGCGATTTTTCTGCGGCGACAGCATCGGAAACTCCGTCTCCCAATACCGAAGCACGTGCGCCTGTACGCCGACGAGTTCGCATACTTCACCGATCTTAAAGTAAATCTTTTCCGGTATATTAACGGCAGCTTGGCCCATCAGATTATTGTTTGTGTTAAGGTTCTGCGTAAACGCGGTCGGCGTTATTGTATGTATTTACGCAACTTGTGTCAATTGTTATTTCAATGAAAAGCGAATTCGACTTCATCCAACACATTAAGAAAAAATACTCGTTGAATTTTATAGGCGATGATTGTGCCGTGCTACCGAAAGACCCCGAGACCGACATGGTTGTCACCGCCGATCTCCTGGTCGAAGATATAGACTTCCGCCTGGACTGGACAACGCCCGAGCTCCTCGGTCACAAAGCTCTCGCCGTTTCACTCTCAGACATCGCCGCCATGGGTGCCGAAGCCACATGGGCGATGTTGTCTATTGGGGTTCCGAAAAAAATTTGGAACGGCATGTTCGTAGATCAACTTTACGAGGGTTGGTTCACACTTTCTAAAGAATTCTCGGTCGAGCTCGTCGGAGGTGATGTCTCGAGAACACCGGAGAAAATCGTGATCGATTCAATCGTGGGCGGGGAAGTTCGTAAAGGAGCCGCTGTTACACGCTCGACCGCTGGAGCGGGCGATTCGATCTTTGTTTCCGGCGAACTCGGCGGTGCGGCGGCCGGCCTTGAGCTTCTCGAACAGGGTCGAAGACTGGAACCAGCGAAACCGGGCCCCGAGTGTCAACTTATATTGAAGCAGCTAAAACCAGTCCCGCGATTGCGCGAGGCCGAGCTGCTGCGAAACAATTCAATCGCATCGGCGATGATCGATTTGAGCGACGGTCTTTCGTCCGATCTTCAGCATTTGGTTAACGCAAGCGGCGTCGGCGCACGGATTTATTATGACGCGATTCCGATCGACGAAATAATTTTTTTGACGTTTGACTCGCAGGCGGTGTTCGAAATGGCGATCAATGGCGGTGAAGATTTCGAG
>JBHENZ010000078.1:0-6221 GCA_046261815.1 Pyrinomonadaceae bacterium
AAGTAACTGTGATCAATCCCTTGGGTCTGCACGCTCGTGCCGCGGCGCAACTCGTAAAACGTGCCGGACAATTCTCGAGCCGAATCACGCTTGCACGAGTCGACGGCTACGGGACGGAAGTAAACGCTAAGTCGATTCTTAACGTACTAACCCTAGCTGCCTCAAGCGGTTACCATCTCCGACTTAAGGCCGAAGGTGAAGATTCGCAAGCAGCGGTTGCTGCAATCACCGAACTATTCGCGACTGGCTTCGGTGAGATTTGATGACCTCTATGAACAATTTTAACGGGCTTAGCAATGGCGAGAAGATCGGGCTGCTAGGCATACCGCTCGGATACGCCGCCGCAAAGCCGGGAAGCGACCTCGGCGTCGAGGCAATGCGGCGATTTTCAAAGCTCAGCGGTAATTTGCTGATCGAACGCATCCGCGAGCTTGGATACGACGTTCATGATTTTGGAAACGCCGAAATTATCAGCCCGGAGGCCGACAGCAACGCGGACGGAAATCCAAAGTATCTCGAACCATTTCTGGCCTCGTGTCAAAACATTCTCGAATCGCTAAACGAAGTTTTGGAATCGGAGCGGATGCCCGTGATCCTCGGCGGCGACCATTCGATTGCGATCGCTACTTTCTCTGCCCTTTCGAAACATGCTCGTAACCGCCGTGAAGAAATCGGCCTCATCTGGTTTGACGCACACGCCGATATCAATACGCCGGAGACAACTAAAAGCGGCAATCTCCACGGAATGCCATTGGCCGTGCTCTTGGGCGATGGCGTCGAAAGCCTCGTTAATCTTGCCAACTTTCGACCGAAGCTGCGGCCGGAATTTTTTGCGCACGTCGGCGCTCGCGATCTCGACGAGGGCGAACGGCAGCGTATTCACGAACTGGGTTTGCGAGATAATTTTCTCACTATGACCGAAATCGACCGTCGCGGAATATTCGACTGCGTTCAGCAGGCGATCAGAATCGCGTCGCGGGCGCCGGGCGGGTACGCAGTAACGTTTGACGTCGATTTTATCGATCCGGTTTTCGCACCCGGATCGGGCACGCTCGTTCGCGGCGGAGCGAGCTATCGAGAGGCGCATCTTGCGCTTGAAACGATCGCCGAAGCCGGCGGGCTGCGTTCGTTCGAAATCGTCGAGGTCAACCCACAGCTCGATCAAAGTAATATTACGGTCGAGTTGGCCTGCGAACTGATACTTTCGGCCCTTGGGAAAACAATCATCTAGGACCTTTCGAACATCATTTAACTCTGTATGAAAATTAAGGTTGGCGTCATTTTCGGCGGGCGTTCCGGCGAGCACGAAATTTCCGTTCGTTCCGCGAAAACGGTTATTGAGCAGATAAATAAGGAGCGCTATGAAATTTTCCCGATTGCTGTCGGAAAAGACGGAAAATGGCTCGGCCCGCGTGCGTCTATTGGCCTTTTGCCGCCGGAGCTTTCGAAATCGCTGCCCGACACTCCGCCTGAAACCGACAGTATAGCCCTAATCGGTGACCCGCGCTATCAGGGCATTGTAAATCTTGACGGCTCGGCGCCGGCGGCCACGATTGCGAAGCTCGACGTTGTTTTTCCAGTGCTACACGGCACTTATGGCGAGGATGGCACGATACAGGGACTGCTTGAGATGGCCGATATTCCATATGTCGGCTGCGGCGTATTGGCCTCGGCATGCGGCATGGACAAAACTGTTATGAAAATGCTCTTTCGCGAGGCCGGAATTCCTATCTGTAAGTATCTCTGGTTTTTGCGAAAAGAATTTGAACAGCGCCCGGAAAGGACCATAGCTCTCGTTCGCGGCAATCTCGGTTTCCCATGCTTTGTAAAACCCGCAAATCTCGGCTCTTCGGTGGGCGTTTCGCGAGCAAATGATGAAAAGACTCTTTACGAGGCAATAGTCGACGCCGCGAAATACGATCGCAAAATCGTCGTTGAGGAGGCACTAAAAATGCGTGAGATCGAGTGTTCCGTGATCGGCAACGATGAGCCCGAGGCGAGCCTCCCCGGCGAATATTTGATCAGAAATCAGGATAAGGCATTTCTGGATTACACCGAAAAATATTCGGGAACGGGCAATAATCAATTTGTCGCGCCGGCGCCGGTGTCGGAGGAGTTGTCGACAAAGATTCGCAGTTTGGCCGTTCGAGCGTTCAAGGCGGTCGACGGGTCAGGCCTGGCACGCGTCGATTTTTTTCTGCGAAGCGATACGGGCGAACTGCTGGTAAACGAAATAAACACGATGCCCGGCCTGACGGATGCGTCGGGTTTTCCCAAAATGTGGGCGGGAAGCGGGTTGGATTTCGCGGCAGTGATCGAGAAACTGATTGATCTGGCAATCGAGCGGCACAAAGATAACTCGCGGAATGTTACGAGCTTAAATTAAGGCATTTTCCGTATCAACCCTTCTTCTTTTGCGTTTGGTATCCCTTGCGGGTTCGAATCGTAAGGTTCGGGCGATTTACCTTTAATTCGAGGTGATGCCATTTGCCGTCCTTCGAGACGGCCGGCGGTTGATAACCGAGCGTGTATTGAACGCCGAGTTCTTCGGCAATATTTTTGAATGCCTCGCGCATCGCGGCGCCGCCGGGCGTCGGTACAAAGATGCCGCCGGTCTTTTCCGCAAATTTCTTCAAAACGCCCTGGTTTTGCACGCGTCGTTGGGCAGACAGGTTTGTCGTCGACATATCGACCGTATATATCAACGCATTTGCTTCAAGCGCGGCCCTTAGCGCGCTTTCGGCAGACTTACGGCTGATAGTATCTTCGCCGTCGGATAGCACGACGATCGCCTTTCGTTTTTCCGGGCGGCGAGAAAGATCGTTCGCCGCGCGTATGATGGCGTCATTCAGCGCGGTCATTCCGTCGGCTTTTTTGTCGAATATGCGATGGGCGATGTCACGGCTGCCGGAGAAATCCTGAATCGATTCGACCCTCGAATCGAACGTGTAAATTGCGGCTACGTCCTCGGCGCGAAGGCCATACAAGAATTGAATCGCCGCCGAGCGCGCCAGGCTCACACGTTCTTCCATGCTGCCCGAAGTGTCGATGAGAATCGCAGCGGCAAACGGCGTTTCCTCCGCCGCGAACAGCTCGATCCGCTGTTCAAGACCGTCTTCAAAAATGCTGAACTGCTCTTTTTTCAAACCGGAAACCGGCTTGCCGCGCGCGTCAATGATCGTGGCGTTCATTACCACGAGCGTTGAATCCACTATGATCGCTTCGTCAGGCTGCGAATATGCGGTGAAGAAAAAAACTAAAACGAGTGAAATAGAATTGGCGATGCGGAAGAAACGAGAAAGATTTTGCGCGCTTAGAACAGGCATCCGGCTTACTTCCGAATTCTGAGAAACCGCACGACACGAATCAAATTATTCGATGTCTGGATCGCCGCGGCCGAGATACTAAACCGCGACATTTTTTTCAGCTCGTCGACAAGACGCGAGCTGGTCTTTTTTAAGTAGCCGATCGCCTCCGAGATGGAAGAAGGAGCGTCCTTCACTTCCGTCTCGGCGCCTAGGTCTTCGTCGCCGCCGAGCTCGTTTCGAATCTTTGTTACGAGTTTCTCAAGGTTTTCCAGCTTCGCGGTCTCGGCTCCCGACAGCGTACTGGTTTTCGCATAAGCCGTCTCCAATTGCTCGGAGATTCGAAGGGCTTGATCCCCGCGCTTAAGCATCTCCTCGAAGTCTTTTTTGTCGCGTGCGATCTTCTGCTTTACCAGCATGTCCTGCAGCGTCTTTGCTTCGGTTTCCCGTCCACGCTGTGGATCGCGGCCACTCGAAGCCGACGCATCCGGCAACTGCGCATCCACGGCGATCGAAAAAATCGATGCGAAGACAACGGCCACCACTAGCTTTAAAAAACTGAAATTCATCTCAAACTACTGATCCACCGGCGTCGAAACTTCCGGCGAAACCCCTGTGACGGCCCCTACGAGCTTTGCCAGAAATTCATCTTCGGCGACGCCCGAACTCGGCACGCTCGTCCACTCCGTCGTCAAACCATTGCCCGAACGACCCTCAACCTTTGCATTAACAATTACGTTGTTTTGAATACCGTCGATCGGCTGCACCTCGATCGTCAGGGTATAACGGCCGCGTGACCACGCTGAATCCGAGAAGGCGATGATTCCGTAGCGATTTAGCTCGTTTTGCGCGATAACCGGCCCTTTTGCGAACACGAATGGCTGCGTGACGATAATACCGTCATTCATTCGAGACGACGCTTCGTCCACGATAATTTTCTGCTCGTTAAGCACCCCTACGATCGACTCGATCAACACATCGCGCCGAGCATTGAGCTTATACGGATTAGGCAGACGATCTCGTACCTTCGTTTTGCCCTTGCCCCAGTCGAAGGACCGGCTCGCGTCACCTTGCCGCGTCGTCGTGCGATTGGCGTCTTGTTTGATCTTTTCCGTTTGCGTGTCAATGCCTTTTTGGGCGGATGCTGGGGTCGCAAGCAACGTGAAACTAAAGAGGATTGATATATATTTTTTCATCTGGCCGGGCTGTTCAATTCGAAACTTCGACTACTTCTGAATATATCTTAATCGAACCGAAAACCAAACATTCGATGTTTCGGAGCAATGCTTGGTTGTGCCTGGCACTGCCGGCAACTAATTTGATTTTCGCTGGGCAGCTTGTTTTTGAGGCTCGATCACCAGCAGGTGTTTTAAGACCGTGTTGTGGGCGGCAAAGTACGCAATAGCAAAGCCGGGGAAACCATCGAGGAAACCGGCTTTAAGAATATAGCCACGAATGAATGAGGCGATGCCTGACACGGCCGCCCGCGCGGGCCAACTTTGTCGTGTTTCAATCAACATCTGCTCGGCCGCAAGGGGGTTATCGCGCGGCAATTATCTTCTGATGCTCTTCGATACTGCCCACGGTAAAGTGATAAATGTCGTGCCGCAGTTCGGCGACCCTTGATCTGGGAGTCATCCGCACAGATTCGTGGATTAGATGGTCGGCCGACACGCCCCTCCTACGGTCAGAATGCCGCAGCTGCCGGTCCGGATACCAGCCGCCGTGGCGAATCGGCCCGTAAAGGGTCGAATGAACGACACTTTATGATTCACCGCAGGAAGGGCACGGGTGGTTCCAAGGAGCTATTTATTATCCGTCGGTGACGTGACCTCGATATTGTTTAGCTGTAGGGTAGTTGACGTGTACTGCTGAAGATCCGCGATCGCCTTGTTGTAATCGGTCTCAGCTCGTATCTCGCTGTTCCGAGCGTTTGTTAAAGCGTTTTCCCTTTGAAACAGCAAAAACGTGGTCGACTTTCCAGCCGCAAGCAATTTCCGCTCGCCCTCTAATTGAATCTCGGCGTTTTCGCGCGCCCGACGCGAAGTAAGAACCCGCTGCCGTGCCGTTTCTACCGCCTGGACCGCGTTTCTAACTTGCACTATCACTTGCTGCTCCTGCTGCCTCATCTGCGTGTCTAGCTGATTTTGCTGAACCAAAGCTCCGGCAAGATTTGCCTTCGCCGTTCGATTACGGAGCGGGAACGAAATCGTCACGCCCATCGAGAGATTTGGTGCGTCCGTTCGGAAAAGATTCGCGAACGAGCGATTGAATCCGCCGGCGAGAAAACTCGGAGTTCCCGGTACCAGTGTCGTCGGATTACCGATCCGCTGATCCGGCGGGAGAAGCGGGTTAAGTCTCTGACGAAGCAGATCTTCGTTTCCGAAAAACTGCGGAACCGCGACCGCGTCGGTCGACGCGCCCCCAAGCGACAAACCGTCAAGTGAGAATGTCGTGTTGAAATCGATTCGCGGCTTCGTCTGATTGCGAAAAAACGCGATGTCAATCTCGTTGATGTCACTTGCCAGCTTCAGCCGTCTGAGCTCAAATCGATTTTCGACCGCGTCCTTGATCGCGTTATCAAGATTCAACGGGTCAAGGCTAAATGCGGGCTTATCGGTTGGCAGATACCCTTGCTGCCACTCGGCTGTAGTAGAGTTGCGGAGAATAAGCTGTTTTAGCGCGTTTTCGGTCACCGACACTTGCTGCGTTGCAACCAAGACCTCACCCTCGCGGTTTGCGAGCTCGGTCGCGACCTCGGCCTCGGCCAGAGGAGCGGCGGCGCCAGCCCTGATTCGAGCCTGGATCTGCCGCAGATTTTCGCGGCTCAATTCGAGATTTGCAAGGCGATTTTGCTGATCGCGTAAAGCGAATACGAGATCCCAATATGTTCGCTGAACCTTGGCGATGATCTCG
>JBHENZ010000079.1:0-3299 GCA_046261815.1 Pyrinomonadaceae bacterium
CCGTGATATAGACCGGAGTTGCCTTTTGCACCACAACCACATCGCCCGGAAAAACTTCGGGGTTCGACGCATCGTGGCCGGCACGCAAATTATTGAGGCTGTAAATCCGAGAAGGAACATCAGGGGCCTCGCCCGCGATCGACTTCCAGTCGGCGTCCGCGCCGCCGTCGGAGCAAATAGGAGCCTGCGTGCGGAAGACCTGGAGCGTGCCGCCCGCATCTTCGGTCACGCCGCCGGCCGCGGAGAGAACCTCGATCAGAGTCGCCCGTCGCTTCAAATCGATCTGGGACGGCGTGCGAACCTCGCCGAAAACCGTTACCTTCGGCCGGCTGTTGCGTTCGGTCACACGCAAATTAAGCTGCGGGCTGCGTAAGAATTTTGAAAGCAGTTTGGTAACCTCTTTTCGTAACTCCGGTTCGCTCAAACACTTCGCCGTTAATGGCTGGTCGAAAAACGGAACCTCGATCTTGCCGTTCGAATCGACCGTCGCTACAAAATCGAACTGCTCCTCGCCCAAAACCTTCACCGTAATCTCGTCGCCCGGGCCGATCAGGTAGCCCTTCGCATTATCAGCGCCAACCGGCATCTTCACCGGCAAACCCTGAGCCAATGCACCGACCGAAAAAGCAAAAAGAAAAGCAAATAAAGGAATTAGTCTCAAATACATAGGTAATTCTCTCATCCTCACCGGCAAACAGAAAGCATAGCCTACAACAGGCTTTTGATTCAACCTTTTCGCGGACCGGTTGCATTCTTATATGGGTTTTCGATGTTTGATTGACGATCCTTTAATAATTTTCATCGAAATACATCAAAATCGGCAGTAATCATTTGAGTCACAAGGTTTTATGGTTCGTCCGATTAGGTTATTCTTTTAATGGCCGGAAGTGAGTCGTGCGGTGTTTCTCGGGTGCGCGAAATTAAACCTATAACTGAACGAATGTGGCTATTGCGGCGGCCGGTGCAATTTTTGGCTGACGTTGCGATTTTGTGCGCGGCTTTTTTTGTCGCGTATCTTCCGGCGGTAAATATTCAGATCGGCGAGTTTTATCTGCAGACAGCGCTTTCGCAGGTGCCGTTTGTCGTGCTGGTGCAGTTTTCGTCTTTGTTTTTGGTTGGTGCGTATTCGATCCTTTGGCGGTACGTCAGCATCGAGGACGTAAAAGTTTTTCTCAAGGCGGCGTTGATCTCGGGCGGCATACTTATCGCCTTTCGCTTTCTGCTGATTTTCTCCGACTTTAAATTGTGGCAAGTTCCCATCTCGGTAATTTTGATCGATACGGCGTTCGCGTTTGGCGGACTGTTGGGCTTGCGGGTGCTTCGGCGGTTCCTCTACGAAGTGACCGAAAAGAACAGGCCGTTTGCGGGTCGCAGGAAGATCAAACGCAAGCCTGCGTTGCTCGTCGGCGCAGGCAGGATGGGGGCGATGCTGGCAAAGGAGATCAGTGGGCGGGCCGATTCCGAATTGATGATCCTCGGTTTTGTCGATGACGATCCGCGAAAGAAAGGCGGCAGCGTGGGCGGTTATAAAGTTCTCGGCACTGCGGGTGACTTGGCGCGGCTGGTCGGCGAAATGAATGTCGAGCAGGTCGTCATCGCCTTTGACCGAGCCGGTGGAAAAGAAATAAGACATTTGCTCGAAATTTGTCGCGCGATTCCCGTTCGGGCGCAGATAATGCCCGGCCTCGACGAAATTGCGACGGGGCGCGTTTCGGTGAATCGCCTTCGCGATATCGAGATCGAAGATCTTTTAGGTCGCGAGCCTGTCACGCTCGACGATCAAAACTTGCATGTATTTCTTACCAATCGCGTTGTGATGGTGACCGGAGCGGGCGGCTCGATCGGGTCGGAGCTCGTCCGGCAAATTCTTACCTATCGGCCGAAACAAATTTTGCTGGTCGAGAGGGCAGAGTTTCTACTTTTTCAGATCGAACGCGAGCTTGCATCAATCGATCTTGCGGAATACGTGCCGCTGATCGCCGATGTCGGCGACGAGCCGCGAATGCGCGAGATCTTTGACCGCTATCGGCCCGAAGTGATTTTTCACGCCGCAGCGCACAAGCATGTGCCGCTGATGGAGCAAAACGCGGCCGAGGCGATAAAGAACAATGTTCTTGCCACAAGATGCGTCGCCCTCCTGGCGGGTGAATTCGGCGTTCGCGATTTTGTGCTGATCTCGACCGACAAGGCTGTCAACCCGACCTCGGTTATGGGCGCTTCGAAACGGATTGCGGAGATAGTCGTTCAGGATATGAATCGAGCCTGCAGCACAAAATACGTTGCAGTTCGTTTCGGGAATGTGCTCGGCTCGGCAGGCTCGGTCGTTCCGATCTTCCGTGAGCAGATTAAAAAAGGCGAGGCCGTAACGGTCACCGATCCGCAGATGACCCGCTATTTCATGACTATTCCCGAGGCCGCGCAGCTCGTGCTGCAGGCCGGCGCTCTTGGCGAAGGCGGCGAGATACTTATCCTTGATATGGGAGAGCCGGTACGAATTCTGGATTTGGCCGAAGATATGATTCGTCTTTCGGGCCTGACGCCTTACGAGGACATCGATATAGTTTTCACCGGCGTGCGGCAGGGCGAAAAACTGTTTGAAGAACTTGAGATCACGGGCGAATCTCTTGTAAAAACGCGTCACCCCAAAATCTTTGTCGGCAAGATAGCAACTTACTCTGCGGCGGACGTCGCAAATATCCTCGACAAGTTTTCCGCCGCTGTCGAGGCCTGCAACGAGCAGCAAATTCGGGTATTATTCAATAACGTCTTACCCGAAGCGGCGATCTCCGCGGACAAGAATCTAATTGCCGCCGAATCCTCGGATAACGCACAAACTTTCTACACGCCCACGACAAAACTTGGTTTGGCCGAAAAATAGTTTCCCCTTTGGTCTCGAGTGACACGATTAGATTTGTCGTGAGCGCCGACGGGCTCTCGTCCCAGAGCGAATGAAGCAACAATTTGTCAGTACAAATCTTCGTTCATCTGTGGTTAAATTCCGTTGATGTTTCAAAGTCAGATCTCCAAAAATCGCGTCTCGCAAAAAGCCGCGTCGTTTACTGAATCGGTCATAAGAGAGATGAGCCGGGAGGCGGCGAAATACGGTGCGGTGAATCTTGGGCAAGGGTTTCCGGATTGGCCGGCGCCGGAGGACATCAAGCGAAAGGCGATGGATGCGATCGCGGAGGATCATAATCAGTATGCGGTTACCTGGGGGGTAAAGAGTTTCCGCGACGCAATCGCTGAAAAGACAAAATGGTTTCTCAATTTCGAAGTCGATCCTGAAAGCGAGATCACGG
>JBHENZ010000080.1:0-6075 GCA_046261815.1 Pyrinomonadaceae bacterium
ACCGGGTCGTTCCCATTGCGAATGCGATCCCAGGCCGCGGCGATCGTGCCGATCTGGCCGGTGATTTTTATCGCCGCACGCGTTGCGTTTTCGCGGTCGGTGCCGTGGCCGTCTTTATCGTAAAAATCGAGGGCGGAAACGGCCGTCCGCAGCACGTCCATCGGGTCGGCGTCCGACGGAAACTGCCTCATCATCTCGATAACTTCGCCCGGAATTTCGTAATTTTGTGGAATCTCCGAGCTGAGTTCTTCGAGCTCGACGCGCTTCGGCAAGCGGCCGTTCCAAAGCAAAAAAACGACCTCCTCGAAAGTCGAATTTTCGGCTAGGTCGTGGATGTCGTAACCCCGATAAATTAAAATTCCCTTCTCGCCATTTACGTCGCCGATCTTGCTCTGGGCGGCAACCACGCCGCGTAATCCCGCGGCCGCGGCGGTCGATTCTGTTCCGGTACTCATTTGCCTATAGTCTCTTTTTTCTTAAATTTAGGTACAAACTTAATTTTATCCGACAGGCTATGCATATTCAACCGCAGAGATTTCTAACTTTTGCCCGACCGATGCGTTTAGCATCCGCGTCGCGGAATATTGCCGAACCGAAATCTCCATGAAGCCTGTGCTGCCAACGATAAAAAAGGGTTCGTCCGCGGACGACTCGTCATAATTTTCGCGAACTTTCGTTATCGCGTGTTCACCGATTCTTAAGATGAATTTCGAAGGCAAGTCAGCCGGTGAAAGATTGGTAATAAGATTGCCGAAGTGATCAATGTAAATTATCCGTGCCTCGATCAAATCCCCGTCCCGAACGACCGCGATTGAATCGAGAATTACTGGATCGGAAATTCGCCGGCCGAAATTAGAAATCTCGGCGCCCGCGGAAATATGCGCGGCGGCTGGTGCAAAAATATCGCGGCCCTGAAACGTGTTGCTAACGGCCTTTCGAAAATATGAGTCGTTTGAAATCTCGAAAACGTCTGCCTCATTATCAAGCAGAAAACTAAAAAGCCCGTTATCGGGCCCCACAAAAAACCGCTCGCGCGACCATACGACCAAGCCCCGCCGATTCGTCCCAACCCCGGGATCGACGACCGCGAGAAAAATCGTACCGACCGGAAAATCGAGGTAACATGCCGCAAGCAAAAACGCGGCCGCATCGACATTATGACGAGGTACCTCGTGCGTGATATCAATAATGGTCGCGTTGGAGTTTATTGAAAGTATCGTGCCCTTTACCGCTCCGACGAAATAATCCATCGTACCGAAATCGGTAAGCAGGGCAATGTTCATCGTCCTATCGAATTTTTGTCTCGTACGAAGTCTTGATTCGCAACTGCTGACTAGGAGCAAGATGGATATGTTTTCCGCGTTCGATTATCACGGCACCTACGCCGAACGCCGCACCTACGCTCGCTCCAACTGCCGCACCTACCGGGCCTCCTGTCAGTGCACCGACGCCCGCACCCGTTCCGGTCGCTGCACTAACTTTAACTATATCAGGCTTTAGCGTACTTTTACCGATCGCCGCTCCTTCACCGTCCACGCGCCTTACGTTGTCGCCCCTTACCGGCAACACCTCGGTCAATATTGCATCGAAGTTGCTCCAACGAGTCTCCGAAAGTACAATGCGGTCGAACGACAGGAGCATGCCCGACCGCTTTTTGATCCTCCCCGGCTTTACAATCTTGTCGATGCGGCCTTCGATCACGGCTCCCGAAATTTCGGATGGCGAGACTACTTTCGCGGTAAACTGATCGCCTTCACGATTATTGTTTGTCGCGAGGTCGCCGGAAAGTTCGAGTATAATTTCTGTATCGCGCGGAATGATTATGACGGCGTCGCTTTGGGGCCGAAAGCTTACTTGACGAAGCGTATCGGGCGCGGCCGGCTCGGCGGCACGAGTTTCGTTACCGTTTGCATCGATCGCCACTGTTGGCTCCGAGGGAGCTGATTCCGCGGGAGGTGCAGGGTTGTCCGCTGCACTGATAGAAGTCTCAGTCTTGATTCCGCGACGTGCGATAGACGCCGGCGTTGTGGATTCGAACGAGCGTTTTTCGAAACCGGTGTCGTATCCCGATTCGAAACCCTGCTGATATCCGTCCCGATAATCCTCGATTTGGCCGTAGTCTTTGTTGTAGGCCCGACGCGCCTCGAAATATTCGTTGTGGCGCGTGACATTTTTGGCCGTGCCGTCGATGGCATCGCGGTAGCCCGCCATATAACCGTCAGAGTATCCGGTTCGATAGCCGCGTTGGAGTGCGACCTTTGCGTCCTGCGCGATGGCTGTGTACGTCGGAAGTGTAATAAATGAGAGCAAACTTAAGGCGAACGTAAGAGCGAGAGCTAAGAAACTTCGTATCAGCTTCATGAGGCCTCCTGAATTTTAATTGTGCTGGGTAAACAAGGAAATGTTTTGTCCGCTTGAGTTTATACACTACCCCCTAAGCGATTACAAGAACTATTTTTCGAAATCTTATAAAAATATGCAAATGCTTAAATCGAAAGGGGGTTTTCTTCCATTGGAATTGCCGAGGACGAAACGCCAAACGGAAGGAGTGAGCAAAAAGAAAAAACAGCGGCCCGGCCCTCGAGCCGCTGTCTTTATTTGCTTTCAGGAGGAAGCAAATGAGGGAGCTCGAAATCAAAAACTCTTACGAAACAGGTACGACGCCCTGATAAAGAATGTTCGGCTGTTTCGCTCGAAGCCCGGCTCACGCAGGCCGGCGAATGGATTGAATCCGTTGTAGTTGAAGTTGTCGTGATATCCGACGTAGAAGGCCTTTCCCGGGCTGGGATTCCACCCAAAGAGAAGCTGTCCGGCAAACCCTCGGCGGGTAGAGTCGTAATCAAGACGCGCCCGCGTAAATATAAATCTCGTAAACTGGTAGGTTGAGCGGATGCTGACGATATCCGAATCGAACGCGCGGACGCGGTTATCGTTTCTGACCAGGCGGCTCTTCCGGTAACTGGCCGACGCGCGAAGCGGATCGATCGGTTTCCACTCGAGATAGATTTCCGAATCGAACTGCTTGCCCGGCCCCGGATTAATCTGCCTGATCCCGTCCTTGCTCCCAGCCGGATAAAAGAAATCGTAATTATTGTTGTTGTAGCTTACAAACGCGAAGTAATTAAAGTGTTTATTGACATTCTGATTGATGTTCGCGTAGATGAATTGCTGCCAGGGACGATTAGCAAATAAAGGCAAGCAGAGAATAGATTTTTTTCATTTCCAGAGCGAGCGGTAGCGGCAGAATGCCGAAAATTGGCTAAGCCCCCGCGCTTTTCACGCTGTTCCATCAGAATGTTTCAAGAAACGCCGATATTGCAATCGGCTTTGCGAAATGTCTTACCTGGCCTGAATAATGCCCGCATTTCGCACGACAAGATGTCCGTCGGTGAAACTGAAATAAAATTTATTTCCACCGCGCCCCGTTCGCCATACTCCATCCGACTCTTTCGTTAGCTCGATTCCCTCGTTTTCGACTTCGGTGTTTGAGACGAGGCTGGCATTCGCGTTTCCGGGCAGCGTGAGAAAGATGGTGCCGTCAGCGGCCTTTGTGGAGAGAGTGCGAAATTCGCCTTCGAGGAACACGTCTGCATCGGCCGTCTGCGAATCGAATTCGCCCCGAAAACCGATTACGCGAATTTGTCCGTCGGATGCATTAAGCGTCAACTTGCCGTCGACATCGCGGATGTTGATGGCTTCATCGCCGCCCTTTAATTCAATGTCGCCCGTAACGCCGTCAAGCCGAATCTCGCCGTCGGTCGCGATTTTCAAGTTGGATTTTTTGGGCACAAACATTTCCAGACGCAGGTTGTCGTCGGCAAACCCATTCGGCCCGTCTCGGCGGCCCCTGCTCGTATGTGCAATGCGTAAAAAAACCTCTTTTGGGCTCGCTGTTTCCTTTACCGACGTATTCGAGTCGTTGAAGCGTACGGACATTTCCGTCAACGCGTAACGCACTTCGTCGCGGTCCCAACCTCGCACGCGTACATCGCAGCCTGGAGCGTCAATGTTGACCTTCGGAATTTCGCTTACACTGAAAACGTTCGTTTTCTTTTTGAAAACCGGGCCCGTCCAAATGGCATCGCGTAGGCGGGCAACGCCCTCGATCTGGGCGGCCACAGCCTCGCGGATCGATCCTTCGATCTTCTTTTTGTCGAGGTCGATCTTCACTTTTTCGAGATCGGCAGCTTTGATCTCGTAAAGGCGCGGATCGAGCTTCATCAGCTCCTTAGCGGCTTCTCTGAGGGCGTCGGCCGTTTCTCGCTGCGCCTGGCGGGCAGCGCGCGTTACATGACGTGTGACCTCGGCCGCGCTGGGGGCGGACGCGCCATCGCTCCAATCTTCATCGTCGGCTTTTTGCTGCAACAAATTTGTAGCCGGATTAACACTTTTGCCGTCGTTTCTGCGATTAACGGAAAGCCGCCCGTTGACGCTTTCGAGCTTGATTTGAGTTTCACCGGTTCCGACGCGGCCGTGCAGATCGCGGCCGACGTAGCGCCCCTTTCGCACGGGAAGACCGAAATCGTTGGTAATGTTGCCGTTCAAGGATTCAGCCTTGATGATCGCATTGGAATCCGACGGTATCATCAGGGTCGCCGTACCGTTAACGGTGTTGAGCGAGATTCGCGACGTGGGTTCGAGCCGGTCGAATTCGGCCATGACCTCGCCATTTACAGTGCCAAGATTTGCCGTGCCGCGAAGATTGGTTGCCGAAACGCTGCCGTTCACCGCGGAGATCCTCGTATAATTGACAAAATTACTGACGGTAACCGAGCCGTTGACGGTAGCAATCTGATCGAGCCGGGCAGTTCGAGGAACGGATAAGCGAAACTGGACTTCCAGTTTCCGATGCCTGCCGTCGTTTCGTTTGTTATTCCATTTCCAGCCTTGATGATCAGTCTCGACGGTTAACGAGTCGGGTGTCGAATTTACCTTGATTTCCACCTCCGCAAGCGTTTCCTTACTGTCGGCGATTTTCGTCGCTTCGAGCCGCACCTCGTTTCGATCCCAGGCCTCGATTACGATCGAGCCGTTCACATTCGAAACCGCAACGCGCCCGCCGGCGTTCAGCGGATAGCTCTGCTCAAATTTCTCGATCTCATCGCCCTGGACGGAAATCTCACGTCCCGCCGATTCGTCGTCCGGCAAAATCGAGTCTTGAGCGATTTCTCCGCTAGCGGAAAAAAGTAGTCCGGAAAAAACGAGAGTATATAACCAACTCATAAAAGGACTCCTGACAAATACTAAACCGACGGCGAGGGCCGAGGTGTTCCCGTGTCTATTGGCATAACACCATGCCCGCGCAGCTTGTGACAATAATTTTTTGAGCAAAACAGGTTTCGCGTCAGTTTATTGACCGTTGTGATAGAATTCTCGGGCTCTTTCCTCGAGCGAGTGCTTCCCTAAAGTGAACAAGCAGGACAACAGGCGTCTGTTCGGCAACATCGGACAGGTTTACATCTCGCAACGGGTTTGTTAATTTACAAAGTTTGGTGCGGGAGGGAGATTTTAATGAATTTAAAAAAGACGCGGATACACATTTTGCGCGGGAAGAATCCGCTCAAATCAGATGCAAAAACCGGCGTTTCTCTCCATTGTCATACCGAGCATTCAAAGGAGATGCTCGATTTCGTTCCGCACTATGCAGAAAAGCTTCCCATCATTGCTACCTTTTGGCGGAAAGAACGGGACAACTACCTTGAGAAAGAGGGCAGGGGCATGGATTTTTCGGCCGCATACTGGTCGCCGCCGTTGGGTCCGCGGGCGGTTTATGCGATTGAAAAACAACAGATTAATGAGCGTGGGCTGGACGCGATTGTCTCGCTGACCGATCACGACAACATCGATGCGACGTTGGATGTCAACGAGATTCATGAGAACGCTAAGGCACCGATCTCGATGGAATGGACGGTGCCGTTCGAGTACGGCTTTTTTCATGTCGGCGTGCACAATTTGCCGAAAGATCGAGCGGTTGAGCTCACGCAGACGCTTCTGGATTTCACTTTTAATAAGGAAACACAAACCATTGATCGCCTGACCGAACTCTTTGCGATGCTGGATGAGCTCCCCGGCGTG
>JBHENZ010000081.1:0-10158 GCA_046261815.1 Pyrinomonadaceae bacterium
GTATTGAGCAATTCGTCTCGCGCCGCGAGACGGAGATCGCGCTGCCGGAGGCGGGCGAATTTGTCGCGGTTCAAAGTTCAAAGTTCAAAGTTCAAAGTCATGAAGAACCCGGGACTCGAGAATTGGGACTTGGGACAATTCCGAATCCGTACGGTGTCGTGCCTGTTTTTCATCTTGCAAACAACGCGGGCGTGGGCGAGATGGGGCAGTCGGAACTGCTGCACGCGATTCCGGTGCAGGACGGGCTGAACAAATCTGTTCTCGACATGCTGGTGGCGATGGAATATTCGGCGTACAGGCAGCGTTGGGTGGCGGGCATCGAGGTGCAAATCAACGAAGAAACCGGCAAGCCCATCGAGCCTTTTAAGGCGGGTGTCGATCACCTGTGGGTGGCGACCGATTCGGGTGCGCGTTTCGGTGATTTTGCGACGACCGATCTTGAACAATTTTTGAAAGTGAAAGACAGTTTCCGCGTCGACATGGCGAGCGTGACGGGCACGCCGCTTCATTATTTTCTGCAAAACACGCGCGGCTTTGCGAGCGGCGAAGCGCTAAAAAAGGTCGAAACAAGATTTATCGCCAAAGTGCGCGATCGCCAGGAATCGTTCGGCGCCATCTGGGCTGATGTGATGACTTTTGCGTTACGCATCGCGGGTCAAGGCGAAGTTTCGCTAATTACGAATTGGGAAGACCCTGCACCACTTGCGGAGCGGGAGTTTCTCGAAAATATTCTGCTGAAAAAACAAATCGGCGTCTCGACCGAACAGGCGTTGCAGGAAGCCGGGTACGGCGTCGCAGATGTTGAGCAGATGATCGATTAGTTTTGTGCTCCGTCCAACCGTAAATCCTCACGAAAAACGCGACATTATTCGGTTACGCGTGTTACACACTCGGTACAACATTCAACCGTTCGACACATTCCACCTGCGGCTCGATGTGTAGCAATCGATCCGGTCACGTGCTTCGCACGTTCCGGGAAGTTCCCACTCGAGCCGCGATCTAACCCACCAACTAAATATGAACAACGAACAAATCAACGAAAAACAACTACAAGAGGAAAAACAAGCTGCCGAAACGATTTTTCGCCGGCCGGAGGTCGAAGCCCTGAAGGCCGAGAATGAACGGCTCAAACAAACAGTTCGCATGCGTGGAGCACGCGATGTGTTGACGAAGGCGCTCGGCGGGACACAATCGCCTGAGCTGCTCTTCGAAGCGGCGCGCGGCATGCTCCAGTTTGACGAGCGAGGCGAATTGATCAACGCAAGCGCCATCGTGGCCGAGCTTAAATCAAACTACCCCGAACAGTTTCGCCCGGTCGCGCCGGCATCGATCGGCGGCGGCAATCCTCATCAAGCTTCCCTGCTCGACAAGGCCACTCTTGCCCGCATGAAACCCGCCGATATCGCCAGGCTCGACTGGGCCGACGTGCGGCAGGTCTTAAGCGAGAAGTAACCCTACCCCATTTTTCATTCTTTGATCTTTCTTTTCATTTTTTTTGCGTGGTTACGGCTATGGCAACCACAGACTAAGAGAAGAAAGAGGAACAAGGAAAAACCACGTACCACACGGATTAAAGTTGATCCCTTGCAACTGACAACTGACCACTAGATATGGCACTCACATTTATACCTACAGTATGGGCGGCGCGGCTGCTCACCGCATTGGAAAAATCGCTTGTTTACGGACAACGCGAGGTAGCAAATCGCGATTACGAAGGTGACATTCGCGAGGCCGGAAACACGGTCAAAATCGCCTCGATCGGCGACGTGTCGATCGGAAACTATGTTAAGGATACGGACATCGCCGAACCCGAAAGCTTGACCGATGCAGACCAGAGTTTGCTGATCGATCAGTCGAAATATTTTAACTTTTACGTGGATTCGGTCGACCGAGCGCAGCAGAACGTCAACGTGCTCGACGAGGCGATGCGGCGCTCGGCGTGGAAACTGCGCGACGTGGCCGATTTGTTTCTCGCCAACCTGATGCAGGCGGCCGTGCCGGTGGCGAACAAAATCGGCTCGGACGCGACGCCGATCGTGCCCACGAAGCTGAACGCCTACGAATACCTCGTCGATCTCGGCGTCTTGCTCGATGAGGCGAACGTGCCGCTCGAAGGGCGATTCGTCGTCGTGCCTGCGTGGTTTCACGGCTTGCTGCTCAAGGACGAGCGGTTTATCAAAGCGGGTACAATGCGCAGCGACCGCGCGCTCGCCAATGGCCAAATAGGTGAAGGCGCCGGTTTCGCGATCTTGAAATCGAATAACGTTCCGAACCTTTCGGCGGCGAAATACAAGATCATCGCCGGCCACTCGATTGCGACCGCGTACGTCGAACAGATCGTCGATGTGCAGACTTATCAGCCGGAGAAACGCTTTGGCGATGCGGTAAAAGGTTTGCACGTCTATGGCGCGAAGGTCGTGCGGCCGACCTCGCTGGCGTGTTTGATTGCGAATAAGGCGTAAAACCGATTTATCAGTGGTCGGTGGGCAGTTGTCAGTTAAGACTTTGCCAACCGACCCTGGCAACCGACAACCGACAACACAACCGATATGGAAACTCCAAAAGACAGACTCAAAAAAATGACGGCGTGGAATGTCGCGCCGACGCTCACCGAAACCGAGCTTGACAATTTGATCGCCCAGGCAAGCCTTGTCGATGCGGAAGGCTTTTCGCCGCTCGACGAGAACTGGACGCCGACCTACGATTTGAATTCAGCCGCCTCGGCCGCCTGGCAGGTTAAGGCCGCCCGAGCCGCCGCGCTCGTCGCCGTCGACCCGCCCGACTCAGGCCTCACAACCTCGAAAGTTTTCGACAACTGCATTCGGATGGCGAGAATGTTCGCGCGGCGTTCATCGTCCACGGTTCAGTTCGTCGCTTGACTGATAGCAGGCAAAATCCCCGAATTATTCACGGATGGTCATCGACCGTCCGTTTTTTGTTTATAATCTCACCTGTGAAAAATGATTTTGTGAATATCATCGGCGGGGGGCTCGCGGGTGTTGAGGCGGCGTGGCAGGCGGCGGAGGCTGGGGTGAAGGTGCGGCTGTTTGAAATGCGCCCAGCTGTAAGCACGCCGGCGCATCGGACCGATAAGTTGGCGGAGATCGTCTGCTCGAATTCGCTGAAGTCGGACGAGCCGGGTTCGGCACCGTATCTTTTAAAGGAAGAATTGCGACGCGGACGCTCGCTCGTGATGGAGGCCGCGGCCGCGACGCGTGTGCCGGCCGGAGCGGCGTTGTCGGTCGATCGGGGGAAATTTGCTGAATACATAACGGAAAAAATCGAGCAGCATCCGAATATTGAGGTCGTGAGGGAAGAGGTGACGACGCTCGGGGAAAGCGGGCAGGACGCTTGCGGTCCAGTCATTATCGCCACTGGGCCGCTGACGAGCGAGGCGTTGACGGCCGAGATAATGAAATTTACCGGTGACGCGTCGCTTTATTTTTATGATGCGATCGCGCCGATCGTTACAGCGGATTCGATCGATATGACGGTTGCATTCAAGGCCGCGCGATACGGGAAGGGCGGCGATGATTACATAAATTGTCCATTCACGCCCGAGCAGTATGCGAAGTTTTATGACGAGCTCACGAATGCGATTTCGGTGCCGTTGAAACGTTTTGAGGATACGCATTGGTTCGAGGCTTGCTTGCCACTGGAAGAACTCGCACGTCGCGGCGTTGACACTTTGCGTTTTGGCCCGATGAAGCCCAGGGGTTTGCCCGATCCGCGCACGGGTCGTGAGCCTTATGCGTGCGTTCAGCTAAGGCAGGAAAATCTGATGGCGGATGCGTATGGTCTGGTCGGTTTTCAGAACCATCTAAAATACGGCGAACAGGCGCGAGTTTTAAAGACGATTCCCGGCCTAGAAAACGCCGAGATTTTGCAGTACGGCCAGATTCATCGAAACACGTTTATCAATTCGCCGAAGATATTGAACGAGACACTCGCGACCCGAAACGATTCGCGGCTTTTTTTTGCGGGCCAGATCACGGGCGTCGAGGGCTACGTCGAATCGGTCGCGACCGGCTGGCTCGCTGGTCTAAATGCGGTTCGCGTTTTGCGGAATCAACCGCTTATTACAGCTCCGGTCACGTCCGCCACCGGTTCTTTGTGTCGCTACGTCTCAAACGTCGAAACAATAAATTTTCAGCCTGTGAATATTACGTTCGGACTTCTCGAACCGCTGCCCGAAAGCTTGCGCAAAAAACACCGTAACAAACGTGAACGGCATATGGTGCAGGTCGAGCGGGCACTGAAGGATTGGGATGATTTTATGGAAAAAGATTACCGCGGAGACGCGAAAACGCAGAGAATGTGGACGTAAACAGTTTTGGTGTTGCGATCCTTCTCGCCCTCTTCCTCGTCGCCATTCTTTACTCATCGGTCGGGCATGGCGGGGCGTCGGGGTATTTGGCGGTGATGGCGTTGGCGGCATTGGCACCTGAGGGGACGCGGCCGACGGCGCTTGTACTGAATGTTTTTGTCGCTTCGATCGGAGCGATTCAATTTTATCGGGCGGGGCATTTTTCGTGGCAATTGTTCTGGCCTTTTGCCATCGCTTCGATCCCCGCGGCGTTTGTCGGCGGAATGATTCAGCTTCCGACAAACGTTTATAAATGGATCCTCGGGGCCGTGCTTATCCTGGCCGCTGCGAGGCTTGCATGGAATTTGCAGGGCGGCGCGGGCGATAAGCAGCCGCCGATTTGGCTCGCGGTGATAATCGGCCTCTTGATTGGTTTGCTGTCGGGTCTGGTTGGCGTCGGCGGTGGAATTTTTCTGACGCCGATTCTACTGCTAGCAAATTGGTCCGAAACAAAAACGGCCGCTGGAGTTTCGGCGTTGTTTATTCTGGTCAATTCGATCTCGGGTCTCGCGGGCAGTTACGCGCAGGTAGCCAAGTTGCCGTCAGATGTTTGGCTGTGGTTCGCTGCGGCACTCGTCGGCGGCATTATTGGCTCGACTCTTGGAGCGAGACGATTCAATTCCCTTACGATCAGACGGGTTCTAGCGCTCGTACTCGTATTCGCCGGCATGAAGCTGCTTTTTGTGTGAATAAGAATCCGGTCGCTAGACCACCCGGCCTTCGACCATCCTTCTAAGAACAGGAGGGAACAAGAACCCACTTCCGACTCATGCAACCGCCTTTCTGCTTGGTTAATCAAACTAACGGTTTATAATCTTCGCTTATGCGGCTCGGCCTTTTTTCAATTTTGACCTTTGTGATCGCACATAGCGTGCCCGCTCAGTCCGGCCGGATCAAGCCGGCCGAATCGCCGACACGCATTGCCCGACCGCCGGTGATGCGCCCGAGCGTGATTTACCTGCCCGCGGAGATTCCTTCGGGCGAGAAGTCGCCGTCGGCAAAACCGTCAACCGCGACGCCGTCCGAAAAAGATTCTGACGAGGTAATTAATGTCGAATCCGCTCTTGTGCCGATTCCGGTTTCGGTTGTTGATTCGGCGGGTCGCTCGGTAGCGAATTTGAAGCTTGGTGATTTTGAATTGAAGATCGACGGTCAACCGGCAGAGATCGGCGAGTTGTCGCGTTCGGAAACGCCGATACGGCTTGTGATGCTGTTTGATAATTCATCGAGCGTCGCGGTCGCTCGCGAGTTTGAAAAAAACGCGGCGGTCAAATTTTTTCGCCGCGTGCTCAGGCCCGATCGTGACCTCGCCGCGCTGTTCAGCATCGCGAGCGAGGCGGTGCTCGAGCAAAAATTCACATCGGAAATCTCTTTTCTGACGCGCGCGATCGAAATGTTCCCGCCGCCTGCGGGAGCGACGAAACTGCTTGACGGAGTCGTACTTGCCGCCGAGTACTTGAGCGAAACGGCGACCGGTCGCCGCGTTATCGTCATCGTCTCGGACGGTGAAGATACTTTGAGCGATTCTTCACTCGAAACAGTTAACAAGTGGTTGCAGGCATCGAATTGCCAGGTTTTTGTGGTCAAGACCACTGACTTCGAGAATTACAAGCGGACGGGCGTTCGCTCGGGCAACGCAAATCTTCGACAGCTCGCCGCCGAACGTCGAATGCTCGATATCACTGGCCAAACCGGCGGTGCAGTCTATTCGCCGATCGACGAACGCGAGCTCGACGACGCATTCCGCCAAATCTCCGCTGAGCTCGCTCAGCAATACGTCCTCAGCTACTACCCGGAAAACGACTCTGCAAACCGCGGAGCATTCAGGCAGATATCGCTTGCAGTTAAGGGTCGGCAAAATCTGACGATACGCACTCGGAAAGGCTACTATATTCCCAAGCGGTGACGACCGGCGCACCGGCGGCCGCGGGCAATGAGTGCTACGCACTAAAGCAACCTAATGCAGAATTCACTGGATCAATTCATTCAGCATCTTCGCTACGAGCGGAATATGAGCGAGCATACCTTGCGCAATTATGTGAGCGATCTTGGGCAGTTTCGGGAGTATTTACGCCAGATAGAAAAGCGCGACGATGTAGAAGTAAAGGAGATCGACCGGCTGACGATTCGGGAATGGATGGCGTCGCTGCACGCGGCGAATAAAAAGAAAACTTCGATAGCGAGAAAGCTGGCAAGTCTCAGAACGTTCTTTCAGTTTTTGATTCGCGAAGGCGTGGTCGAAGCAAACCCGGCAAAGATGGTCGCGACGCCGCGGATCGAGCGGAAACTTCCGAATCATCTTTCGATCGAAGACGCAGTCCGTTTTATCGAAACGCCCGATACCAACACAGACCTCGGCCGCCGCGATCGCGCGATTATCGAGTTTCTCTACGCCACGGGCATACGGGTCGGCGAGCTCGTGAATATAAATCTAAAGGATATCGATTTTCGCGAAAAGCTGGTACGCGTGACCGGCAAGCGGAAAAAACAGCGTATTGTTCCATTCGGCGAACCGGCGTTGCAGGCTTTAATGCATTACCTGGCCGAAACGCGTCCCGCATTTTTAAATAATTGCCCGCCCGCGATGCGCGACGAGCAGGCCGCGTTTCTAAATTATCAAGGCACGCGGATCACCACGCGAAGCGTCGGGCGGATGATCGATAAATACATTAAGCAGTGCGCCGACGTTCACGATATCTCGCCGCACTCGCTTCGCCACACCTTCGCCACCCACCTGCTCGATTCCGGCGCCGATCTTCGCGACATCCAGGAACTCCTCGGCCACGCCCGGCTTTCGACCACGCAAATTTACACACAGGTCTCGATGGAAAAAATGATCGAGGTTTATGACCGCGCGCATCCGAAAGCGTAGGAACACGACCGCGTTTCGAATTCAACCTTTTTCAACTATAATTCATCGTACGAACTCTTCCTCGGTCTAAAGTAAAAATCTATGAAACCGATCAAATTTTTCTTTCTCGCAACCTGTGTGTTCGCATCGGTCTCGGTTGCTCAGGATCGGCTGCTGACGATCGACGATATTTTCTCGGCCGATCCGAAGGTGCGAATCAGTTTTGGCGGCGTGCCGACGAGGCTGCAGTGGACGGCCGACGGGCGGGGGTTTATCCAGGTGCTCGATGGCAAGCCCGTCCGCTCGGATGCGATCACCGCTCAAAATTCGCCGTTTCTCGATACTTCTCGGCTGCGAGCGGAACTGATTGCGAGCGGCCTAAGCACACGCGATGCCGATCGCATTGCAAATTCGCCGTCGCTGCAGTTTAACAAGGCGCAGGACGCGATTTTGATCAATAATGCTGGCGACCTATGGACCTTTCAATTTGCGACGGGCACGCTTCGACGCCTGACCAACACTAAAGAAGAAGAACTTGAAGGCGATTTCAGCCCGGACGGCCGCTGGGTCAGCTTTGTGCGCGCAAACAATCTTTATGTCGCCGACACTCAGAAAGGCGGCGAGAAGCAGTTGACGCGCGACGGCACCGAGAAGATTCTCAACGGCTATTTGAGCTGGGTCTATGAGGAAGAACTGTACGGCCGCGGTCAGAAGCGTGGCTATTGGTGGTCGCCCGATTCGCGGTACATCGCTTTTTTGCGGCTCGACGATACAAAGGTTCCGCCGTTCGTTTTAACGAACGACGTCGTTACGGATCAGACGGTCGAAAATTCCGGTTACCCCCAGGCCGGCGACCCGAACCCAACAGTTCGCCTCGGCATTGCAGACGTCACGCGCAGTTCGCTGATTCCAAATCCGGCACGAATTCCGCGTGTCGGCGATCGTCTTCCGGGCAGCGTGCTTCGCTTTGGCGATGCCGTGCGTTTTGTCGACATTGCGCGTTATAAACCCGACGATTTATTGATCGCCCGCGTCGCGTGGACGCCTGATAGCCGAACGGTGATGTTTCAGGCCTTGAATCGCGAGCAAACGCAGCTTGAACTTGTCGCCGCGAGTTTGGACGGCAAGACGCAGATCGTTTTAACCGAGAACACGCCGACGTGGGTCGAGGTATACGACAATCCCGAATTCATAAACAATGGCCGCAACGCAATTTGGCAATCGGCCCGGAACGGCTGGCGCCATCTTTATTTGTATGACAATAACGGCCAACTCGTCCGTCCGCTTACCAGCGGCAAATGGGAAGTAAGGAATTTTTACGGCGTCGACCCGGCAGGCCAGTGGGCTTACTTTAGCGCGACCAAAGACAGCCACATCGCCGAGAACGTCTACCGCGTGCGTATTGCCGATGCGCAAGTCGAGCGCCTCACTCAAGGCGACGGTTCGCACGCCGCTTCGTTCAATTCGACGTTTACGCATTTCGTCCACACCTGGAGCGATGTCAACACGCCGCCGCAGGCTCGTCTGGTCCGCTCCGACGGGACGCTTGAGCGCGTGCTGAACGAAAACAAAGTCGACGTGCTAAGACAATTCAAACTTGGCACGACCGAATTCTTAAAAGTAAAGACGCGCGACGGTTTCGAGATGGAAGCGATGATGATAAAGCCGCCCGACTTCGATCCGTCAAAAAAATATCCGGTCCTGAGCTACACCTATAGCGGCCCGCACGCGCCCGCAGTTAGAAACGGTTGGGGCGGCAGCCGATATATGTGGCACCAGATGATGGCCCAGAAGGGCTACATCATTTGGATTTGCGACAACCGCACGGCCAGCGGCAAAGGTCAGGAATCGGTCTGGCCCGGCTACAAGAATTTTATGGTGTTGGAGCTGCGCGATTTGGAAGACGGTTTTAATTATCTCAAGTCGCAGCCCTACGTTGACGCTTCGCGCATCGGCATCTGGGGCTGGAGCTTTGGCGGGATGATGACCTCTTACGCGCTCACGCACAGCAAGACCTTCAAGATGGGAATGGCCGGCGGAACCGTGTCCGACTGGCGTTTGTACGATTCAATCTACACCGAACGCTACATGGGCCTGCCGCAAAATAATCCGAAAGGCTACGACGCAACTTCAGTCTTAAAAGCCGCGAACAATTTAACCGGCCGCCTCCTGCTCATCCACGGGATGATCGACGACAACGTCCATATGCAAAATACGACGCAGCTCGTCTTCGAACTGCAAAAAGCCGGGAAACAATTCGACCTGATGCTCTATCCCACCGCCCGCCACGGCCTAACCAACCCCGCGCAAGTCAAGCATTGGTACCAGATGATGACGGATTATGTGTTGAAAAACTTATAAAAAATGAGGCCGGTGATTTAAACCGGCCCTTTTCAAATTTGAGAAAAGCGTCGGTTCACCCGTTACGCCGGCGAATGAATTATATAGGCAGCTTTCCAAGTGCTGCCTTCTTTCGTGTAAACGGTTGTATGGCGAACCGGTCGAATCGGCTGGCCGTCGCAGGTACCGGTCGCGGTGCCGTGGAGGGTGAGAAGAGCGGCGTTTGCCCCGAGCGCGTAAGCCTTGCCGTCGGTATGCGTGACGCTACCGATCTCGCATTTCTGCGCGGTCCATGCGTTTACTGCATCGGATTTTGTCCCGTATACGCGACCGAGTGCGTCAACGTAAAAAACGTCATTCGCCGTTAACTCGCGAAGCTTGGCGGCGTCCCGAGCCTTCCACGCTTCCCAACCCGCCTTCTCCGCAGCCATCAGCGTATTGGTCAACTCGTCGGTCGCGGAAGCGGGCGGCGCGGCCGGGTTGGCCTTGGCAGGTTGAGCGGTGACCGCTGCTTTCGGATCGACAACTGGAACTTCGTGGTGGTAAGCGGCCTTCCATTCATTTCCCTCACGAATATAGACCGAGGCGGAAGTGGCGGGGG
>JBHENZ010000082.1:0-2969 GCA_046261815.1 Pyrinomonadaceae bacterium
CCTCGATACGGTTGCCGCACTGCGAACAGCCAAGCCACCCGCCGTATGTGCCGATCACAGTATTTACACCGCGATTTCCTGCCTCGATGGCATCCTCGCCCATCCATTCATCGCAAACGCGTGTGCAGCGTTTGCACAGAATGCATCGTTGCGGGTCGTTAGCGACGATCGGCGACAAATATTTTTCCGGCGCGGCATTTTTCTTTTCGGTAAAACGCTCCTCGACATCGCCCCAGTCGAAGATCACTTCCTGCAGCTCGCATTCGCCGCCGCGGTCGCACACAGGGCAATCCAGCGGGTGATTGGCAAGAAGAAATTCGCCCATTGCCCGCTGCGCCTTTTCGATCTCCGGGCTGACCGTCGTCACATTCATCCCGTCCGTGCAGGTGATGGTGCACGACGTCTGCAGCTTCGGCATTTTCTCGATACGCACCAGGCACATCCGGCACGATGCCTGCGGAGCAAGGTCTTTGTAATAACAGAACGCCGGGATATTTGTCGCGTTATCACGACAGACATCGATCAGCACTGCGCCCTTTTCGGTCTCGACTTCGTGGCCGTCAATAGTAACTTTTACCAGCTCTTTTGACATTTAAATCATAACGCTTCGCTTATTCGGCTTTCTTTTTCGATCTTGGTGCCGGTTTTTCTTCAGTTTGTACCGGAGCCGATGGCTTTTTTTTACGTTTAGGCCTGGTCTTGCCATGACTGCCGGCAAAGATTTTTCCTTTTCGAGTTTTTTGATCTCCTCTACCCATAAATTCTCCTAAATGTTAAACGTTGCCTCGACGCTGTTCGATTTGGCGACAAGCCATTTTTTAAAATCATCTGGAAACTGCTTGATCGCCGACTGTATCGGCCACGCTGCAGCATCGCCGAGAGGGCAAAACGATTTGCCCTCGATGTTGTCGCAGATGTCGAGCATTAATTGTGCGTCTTCGGGGCGCCCCTCGCCGATCGAGATGCGGTTAAAAATCTTGACGAGCCAATCGGTGCCTTCGCGGCACGGCGTGCACCAGCCGCACGACTCGTGCTTGTAGAATTCAGTCAAGTTCTTCGTTGTTTCCACGACATCGACCGTCTCATCCATCACCATCATTCCGCCCGTTCCCAACATCGAGCCCGCGGCAACGAGGCCTTCGTAATCGAGCGTCACGTTCTTGCCGAGGATCTGGCCCGCATTCATTATATAAACGCTCGAGCCGCCGGGGATTACGGCCTTGAGCTTTTTGTCGTCGCGAAGCATCCCGCCGCAGTCCTCCATAATAAACTTTTCCATATCCGCATAGCCCATCGGCAGCTCATACACGCCCGGCTTTTTCACGTGTCCGCTGACCGACCAGAGCTTCGTGCCACCCGATTTTTCCGTGCCGAGATCACGCCAGTGGATGCCGCCCATTTCAATGATCTGCGGCACGGATGTAAATGTCTCGACATTGTTTACAACCGTCGGCGAGGCGTAGAGGCCCTCGACGGCCGGGAACGGCGGCTTCATTCGCGGGTGGCCGCGATAGCCTTCGAGCGAACTCAGCAGCGCAGTTTCTTCACCGCAAATGTAGGCACCGGCGCCGGTGTGCGTATAAATTTCGTGGTCGAAACCGGAGCCGAAAATGTTCTTGCCGAGAATTCCCGCTTCACGGCACTCGGCCAAAGCGGCGTCCATAATATCGATCAGATACTTGTACTCGCCGCGAGTGTAAATGTAACCGACCTGCGACCCGAGCGTGTACGCCGCGATGATCATACCCTCGATCATCGAGTGCGGATCGCGCTCCATCAGGTAGCGATCTTTAAACGACCCCGGTTCGGATTCGTCGGCGTTGCAGACGATATATTTTGTCTTCGGCGAATCCTTCGGCACAAACGACCATTTCATACCGGTCGGAAACCCCGCACCGCCGCGGCCTCGCAGCGCGCTCTTTTTGACCTCTTCAATAATATCCGCCGGCGCCATTCTAAGCGCCTTCTTCAACGATGCGTAACCGCCTGTCTCCTGATACACCTTCAGTGTATGCCCATCCTGAATGTGCATCCGCTTTAATTGAAGAGGCTCGCAGCCGATCGCTCTTATTTCCATACGCTATGGGTCAGTGTGTGAGTAAGGGCTCCGGTTGCCGCACTCGAGCCCTCACTTACGTGCGGGCTTCTGATACCTACTTACACTCGGCCAAAATCTTATCCACTTTCTCCGTCGTCAAATCCTCGTGATAATCGAACCCTATCTGCATCATCGGCGCGGTGCCGCAGCTTCCGAGACATTCGACCAACGAGACGGTGAACTTTCCGTCGCGCGTCGTCTCGCCGGGATGAATGCCGAGTTTTGAGCAGATGTGCTCAGTGATATCCGGTTCGCCCATGATCTTGCACGAGAGCGTCTTGCAAATTTGGATGTGATGACGGCCGACGGGACGTAGGTTGAACATAGAGTAGAACGTCACCGTTTCCCACACGTCCGTCACTTCCAGATTCAAAAACCGAGCGAGAAAGTTCACGCCCGGGTTATCGATCCAACCGCGCTCACGCTGCACAAGCATCAACAACGGTATCAACGCCGATCGGCTGCGGTCGGCGGGATATTTCGCGACATGCATATTCATCTCGTCGATGATCGCAGGAGAAAATTCCGCTACCTCGTCGGAGACGATGACTTTATCGGTATAAGTTGTCGGAACCGCTGTTGCCATTAACGATCAATTTCTCCGAGAACAATATCCAAACTTCCAATAATTGCCACAACATCCGCGATCATTTCGCCCTCGCTCATTACGGGCAGAGCGGCGAGGTTGACGAAGCTGGGGCCGCGGAAATGGACGCGGTCGGGTTTTGGGCCTCCGTTGGATTTCATATAAACGCCGAGCTCACCCTTCGAAGCCTCGATCGGCATATAAACTTCGCCCGCAGGGACGTTAAAGCCTTCGGCGACGATCAGGAAATGATGGATCAGCGAATCCATATGCTTACGCATATCG
>JBHENZ010000083.1:0-4627 GCA_046261815.1 Pyrinomonadaceae bacterium
AATTATTCACCGCCGTTGGCGGCTTTGCCGCATCGGTGCACGAAAAACTAAATACGCTACACGAAAAAATGAATGCAAAAAATAAACTTCTCATCGATTTCACAAACTAATCTTCGGACAAACTAAAAAAACTGAAAACAAAAAACTGAAGATTCAGGACGTTTTCAGTTGTTACTTTTTAGGTTTTAGCTTGTCGGAAAAGGTAATTAATCGCCAAACGCGGCCAGTACTTCATCTGCATGTTCGCTTGGATTTACCTTATCGAAAATTTTCGCGATCTTGCCTTTCTCGTCGATTAAAAATGTCTTGCGGTTCGTGCCCATATACTTTTTGCCGTACATCGACTTTTCGCCCCAAACACCGTATGACTCGACGACCGCTTTGTCAGTGTCGGCGAGAAGATCGAAGGGAAGCGAGAATTTCGAGATGAACTTCTGATGCGATTTTTCATCGTCGACCGAGACGCCGAGAACCTTGATACCTTTTTCGCGGTAAATCTCGTTCGAATCCCGGAACGAGCATGCCTCGATCGTTCAGCCAGGCGTATCGTCCTTCGGATAAAAGTAAAGCACGACCTTTTGCCCTTTGAAGTCCGCGAGTTTCACCTCGTTGCCGTTCTGGTCTTTCGATTTGAAATCGGGTGCCTTGTCGCCTTCCTTCAGCATATGCGTATGTTAGCATCGATCTGTCAGAACTGGGAGCAGCAGCGACCGGATTCTTTATCCGCCACTTATGAGCCAATGAAAGTCTTAAGCAAGAACGCGGCGATTGCCGAGCTGCAAAAAGTTAAACGTAAGTTTGTCACGCAGATCGCTAATGAATACGAGCACCGAGCAAAAAACTGCTTGACATGCGATACGCGTGGTGCGTGCTGTCTGGACGCGCATTTTGTCAACGTTCACATCACCCGGCTTGAAGCAGCGACGAGCAACGAGGTGATCCACGGATTGCCGCAGGCGAAACAAACAGAAGTTAGAGATCGCATCGCGTCCGCCATCGAGACCTATAATCTCTCCGCCGAAGAGGACACGTCCGGTCAAACGTTCGCCTGCCCGCTTTTTGAAAAAGATATTGGGTGCCTCGTTCATCGTGGAGGCGGCAAGCCGCTGGCGTGCATCCATCACGGCTGTTACGAACAAATCGAAGATCTGCCGCCGGACGAATTGCTCGAGGCAGCGATGAGGCAAGTGGAAAGGCTCGTTGAAAAAACCTACGCAAAGCCCGCGAGCTGGCTGCCCCTGCCGATTGCTCTCATGAAAAGTGATTAAGGGTGATCAACCTCATGGCGTGCTTTTCATTTTGCCTCCAAGAATCGTCATCGGCACGAGCATCAAGAGAAACAACAGGTGATACCAAACGGGCAGATAGTTCCACGCCACCGCCTGCACGAAAACGCCGAAAAGCAAGAGCAATATGCCCAGGGCGACCGGTGCCTTCCAGTTCTCTTTCGATATCACCGCCGCGAGAAAGCCGGACATTATCGTGATCACGATGCTGCGGAAAATGCTGATCAGCAAAATGCCAGCGTCGGTCGCGAACGGTTCGTTGTTCGTCATCGCGCGTTCCAAGCCGAATTGATGAGCACCGTAAGAATCCGGCCAAATCGACCTGAAAATCTGATCGCTTCCCGCCCAAAATATCGACCACGCAATAAAGCCGCCGATGATCCCTAAAATAATTCTCAGCATAATTTCTCCCAGTAAAATGAAAAAGGACAAGCGAAAGTGAGTACCAACTTCCCTTGTCCTTACCGATCAATCTTCGCGGTGAGTCCGGGCGATTATAAGAGAATTTTACATTGATAACAAGTTCATTGAGGGACGTTCACCGTTCTTTCCGTATTCGTCTTCTTCTTCTTTATCTGTGGAAAAATCTGTGGAAAAAATCACACTACAGAACGAGATGAAAAAACAAGAGAAACGAAAACGCCTTCCTGACCTTACCGTATCTCAAGCTCAAAGGGCAGAATCATCAACGCCTCGCCGCGCTTCATTTGCTCGAAAAGTTCGACGTAGCGGAAAGCCTTCCGAACGTCTGCCGGGAGAGCATTGGCGAGTGCCTTTTTGGCCTTCGTCTCGGAGTTTTCCCAGCCGGTGATGCGGCTGATAAATGTGCTGATCGATGAATCTTCATCCTGGCCGAACAACGATTCGAGAAACGGTTTCGGCGCTGGGAATACGACACGGCGAACGTCTTTGTCCGCCGGCAGATTCGCGAGGCCCTTCGCGATATCGATTGCTTTTTCCAAGCCGCCGAATTCGTCGATCAATCCGTTCGCCCTGGCCTGCGTGCCGGTCCAGACCCGGCCTTGGCCGATCGAGTCGACTTCCTCAACCGATTTCGAACGTCCTTGCGCGACCTTTGGAATAAAGTTCGCATAATAAATGTTTCGCGCGCCCTCGACCATTTTGGCCCGCTCTTCGGGCGTCCATTTTTCGGTTTCGCGGAATAAGCCGGAATTTTTGCCCCGCATCAGAAATTCGTTCGAGATGCCTAGCCAGTCGTAGAACCCGCGCACCACGGGCTTGCCTAAAAACACGCCGATCGAGCCCGTCAAGGTCGAAGGTTCCGCAACTATTTTGTGCGCATTGCAGGCAATGTAATATCCGCCCGAGGCAGCCGCGTCAGACATGGAAACGACGACCGGTTTTTTCGCCTTGGCATTTTCAAGGGCGTGCCACATTAAATCCGACGCGAGTGCCGAACCGCCGCCCGAATCGACGCGCAATACGATGGCCTTTACCGTTTCGTCATTTGCAGCATCGTCTACCGCGGCGACTATCGTGTCCGAACCGGCCATTTGGCTACCAAATGTGCCGTCCGACGATTTGCCGACATTGATCGCGCCGGTCGCGAAGACTACTGCCACCCGCTCGCCATTATTGAGGCCGAGGGAATCGGACGAAACCTCCTTGTACTCGCCGCCGCGAATCGTTGGCAAGTCTTCTTTTTCGCCGTAACCGAGGCGTGCCTTAAGTTCGTTATAAACCTGATCCTGATAAAAAGCGCCATCGATAAGATTTAACTCGGCAGACTGAATCGCGTTATACGGAGCCGCATCGATGATCGCCCTCACGTCATCGGGAGCCTTGCCGCGCGATTCGGCAATGCCGTTTGTGAAGCGGGAAAAATATTCATCGAGGATCGCGTTGAAAACCTCGCGATGGCCTTCGCCCATTTCCTTTCGGGTAAACGCGTCCGGGGCGTTTTTGTATTTCGGCCCGATCTGGATCACGTCGGCCTCGATGCCGAGCTTGTCGAGCGAGCCCTTGAAAAACATCGCCTCGGCCGCAAAACCGTTGATGTAGAGATCGCCGGCCGGCGGAACATAAATTTTCTCGGCGGCTGTCGCGATGTAGTATTCGCGGTTTGTGCCGATCTCCATAAAGGCATAGGCCGGCTTTCCCGAAGCTCGAAAATCTTTGATCGCGTCGCGCAGCTCATCGCCCTTCGCCCAGCCGATATTCGGGAAGTTAATGTCAAGCAAAACTGCACCAACGCGGCTGTCGACCTTAGCCTTGCGAAGCTGTGTAAGCAGGCCGGTAAACGATTGTCCGCGGCCCATACCGAGGGCATCGGCCACCGGGTCGTCCGGCACATAATCGGGAAGCTCGCCTGAAACGTTGAGCACCAGTACGCTGTTTTTCGGCACGCTGGGGCCGCTGATCGAGCCGGCAATCAGGGCAATGCCGATCACCGCGAAGATAATTAGGACGAAAACGATTCCGCCGACGATTAAGATAATTTTTGCTGTTCGTGATGTAGCCATTTTTTATGAACCGTGTCGCGAGTGCGGCTCTCGGGTCGGCCAGCGCCCAGCGAATCACCTAACCATTACGTAAAAACACGGAAAAGGTTTGGAAGTTTAGAATAGGGAAGGCTGCTCTTGAAGCGTCTCGGGCGAAGTTGGAGGGAGCCCGAGCATCGCCTGCAGCTTTCGGGCCGTGGCCGGCGCGTGGCCCTCGAAAAAATTGTCGATGTATACAAAAATATTATTGGCTGCGAGTGTGCCTATTTCGCGAGCCCACGTCTGCAATTCAGGATCGCGTGGCCGTGCTAATCGGTCGAACTTATCGAGGTCGCGCTCGCCCATTATTCGCACGTAAGCGAAATCGGTTTTTGTCGCGGCAGCCGCCCGGAACATTGCCTCATTTTCGATCCATTTGCCCTCGACCAGTGCGATAGCGATCCCGCGCGCGCTGAATTCCTCAAACGTCCACTCGACAAACCATCCGGGGTGTCTGAATTCGATGGCGAATCGAAGGTCAGTCGGCAGTTCGACGAGAAAATCGCGAAGATTCTGGGCGTTTATCTTGTCCGACTCGAAACTTGCCGGAAGCTGGATAAGAATTACGCCGAGTTTTTCGCCAAGCAACTTCGCGGTTGCGACGAATTCTTCCATCACCGTATAGCTGCCCGGCCGCAGGGAAAAGTCATGGGTGATCTCACGCGGAACTTTTAGGCTGAATATAAAGTTAGCGGGCGTCTTCTCGACCCAGCCCTCGATTGTTGTATCGCGCGGCGTGCCGTAAACGGTCGAATCGACTTCAATCGTTTGGAAAATTTGCGAATAAAGCCCGAGCATGTCTTCGGCTTGGGTGCCCTGCGGATAAAAAACCGTTTCGCC
>JBHENZ010000084.1:0-4344 GCA_046261815.1 Pyrinomonadaceae bacterium
CGGCCCGGCCGAGGCACGCCTGCTGCTTATCACCGGCAGCGTGTTGCTCGCACTTGCGCTTCTGTTTATCTTCTTCCCGCGAATTGCATCCATTCCCTTAATTTTCCTTTTGCTGCTGTTGGCTTTGCCGACACTTTTCAAGGCCTTGAAGGGTTATAAGGACAGCTGATGGCGAAACTTCGCATTGCCACATACAACATTCACAAATGCGTTGGCCTCGATCGACGATATTCGCCCGAACGAATCGCTGATGTGCTTCGCGAAATTGACGCGGACGTCATTGGGCTACAGGAAGTTTTGTGTCATCGTAACGGAATTCGTCGCGAGCATCAGGCTGAGTTTCTCGCCGATGAGCTCGCGATGAACTTTTGTCTTGGCGAAAACCGAAAGCACAACGGCGGCGATTACGGAAACGCGATCTTAAGCCTCCTGCCGATTGCGAATTTCGAAAATTACGATATCAGTGTTGCGAAATACGAATCTCGCGGATGTGTGCGAGCGGAAATCAAGATCGGCGAAGAATCGATTCATTTCATAAATCTTCATATGGGAACGTCGTTCTTCGAGCGTCGAAATCAGGTTCACAGGCTTTTGGCCGAGCACGCAATTGACGACCCTGCAATTATCGGCCGACGAATAATAGCCGGTGACTTTAACGAATGGACGAGCGGCGTGACCACCCGAATGTTCAAATCGAGATTTCACAGCATCGACCCGAAACTGCACCTCGGGAAGGCACGAACATTCCCCGGCATCCTGCCGCTCCTGCATCTTGATCACGTTTATTTTGACGATGCTTTTCGTTTGGTGTCGGCGCTGTTGCACCGAAGCAGAACGTCGCTGATCGCGTCGGATCATCTGCCGGTCGTCGCGGAATTTGAGTATTGATAGCAGGCGGAAAACCCGACGGTTAAGGAGTGTGTGATGCTTTATCAAAGAACACACTCGTTAACACTCATGTTTCTGCCTGTTATTTTATCGCACCCTGAATCGGACTCGACGCCGATGCGTACAGCCGTTTCGGCATCCGGCCCGAGAGATACGAGAGGCGTCCGGCTTCGACGGCGAGTTTCATCGCTGTTGCCATCTTCTCGGGGTTTCCCGCTTCGGCGATGGCGGTGTTCATCAGGATGGCATCCGCACCAAGTTCCATAGCGACCGCTGCGTCGGACGGCACGCCGACACCCGCGTCCACGATTATCGTTGCCTCGGGCAGCTGCTCGCGCATAATTCGAAGATTCGCCGTGTTTTGCACCCCAAGGCCGGAGCCTATGGGTGCAGCCAGAGGCATAACGGCCGGGCATCCAGCAGCGAGCAGCTTTTTCGCCATTATCAAATCGTCCGTAAAATAGGGCAGAACGATAAAGCCTTCCTTGACCAGAATACGCGCAGCGTCGAGCGTTTGCTCGTTGTCCGGCAGCAGCGTGACCGGATCGCCGATTACCTCGAGCTTGACCCAGTCGGTTTCAAGTGCCTCGCGCGCCAGGCGCGCGGTTCTTATTGCGTGTTCCGAATCGTAGCAGCCCGCCGTATTCGGCAAAATCTGCATTTGCGGGTCTAGAAAGTCGAGGAACGATTCTGTTTTTCGGTCGAGCGGCACACGGTTAACGGCCACCGTAACCATCTGGGCTCCCGATGCCCGATGTGCCGCTTGCATCTCTTCGTGCGAGCGGTATTTGCCCGTGCCGATAATGAGACGAGAGTTGAAGTTATGACCAGCTAGTTGGAAAACGTCCGACATGGTGATAAGCAATTTTCACGTAAAGATGCAGAGGATGCAATGCAGAAGTCCACACATAAGCAGGGGCGAAATGACAAACGTGGACATTTCGGCCTTACTCACGCGCGGGCTTCTGTAAACTGATTATCCGCCGCCGACAAAATGTACGACTTCCACGCGATCCTGATTCGAGAGTCGCGTCGATTCCCAGGCATCCCGGCGGACTACGTCCTTATTCAATTCGACGGCTACGCGCCGCGACGGCAAATTGCATACATCGAGCAATTGGGCCAAGGTCGTTTCCACTTGGACCTCGCGTCTCTCGCCATTAAGGTAAATCTCGATCATACGGAGATCTTCCCTCAGGCCACCGAGCAAATTCAAGCTCTGGACAGCAATATCAACCGTGATCGATTGCCCGTCGAAGCTCGAGCTCCTCGCCGTCGCTGATCACGCGGACCATAACGGCGGCGCGGCCCCTGTTGAATTTTGGAACCTCGAGAGGCACATCGGCTAGACCGTTTTGATTTGTAAGAGCGTGGTAAATTACGGGGCGAAACGCCGAGCCAAGAAGTTTCACCATTACCTGGGCGCCGCCAACGACCTTGCGTTCGCTTCCGCGGCAGACCATTAAGGTGATCGTTTTGTTGTCACCGCCCCGAAAGCGAGCATCTGTCAAAAGTTCGAGGCTAAGCTTATTATTCTGCGGCCGATCGCGGCCGGAAAGCTCGCTGACGATTCTGATAGCTTCGTCCGGAAACACCACCTCATCTAAAAGAGCAGCGGCTTCGATGATGGGCTCTTCAACAAACGGTTCCGGATGATAGCCATTAATCGGTTTTGGAATTTTCGCGTCTTCAGAGGATGCGGTATCGCTCGCCTCATCCGCCCCCGCTACCGGTTCTCGATCGGACATCTTACGAAGATCATCAATCCGTCCGGCCTTGATCGCCGCACAGATCAATTTGTGTTGCCGCAACAGACGAGCGGCCAGCACCTTTTCGTCGATGTCGCCTTCGAGTAAATCATCGTATGGCTGACGCTTGCTGGCGAGGATCGTGCCGCCGTCGTAGACGAGCGAGAGAATCACCGGACGCGAAAGGCCTTTGTCCTCGGTCTGCACATGATAGGTAGTGCCTTCAAATTCTATGTCTGTGTTATAGCCGGTTATCACGAGCGTTGAAAGCGAAAAAGGAAGGCAAATTCAGATAGCGCGCCTGGGCGCGGGCGCCAACTAAAATTTAACACAGGCCGCTGGCATCGGTCAACGATTAATTAAGCGAAAGTGTCGGGAAGCCCAACATTTACGGGCATTTCGTTCGAGTTTCGGTTGTTTCGATGTTGACTATCCGCCTTGACTTTTCGCGCACTCTTTTCTTACGATTGAACTTGTGCCAAAATTCTCAATCTAACACCGTAATGGTCTGTTTGCCCGAGGCCGTTTCAAGGTTTTGCGAGAAAGTTTAAGTGCCGCAATTTAGCTTAATGGACTACGCGCCGATCGCACTCATGTTCCTGGTTGCGTTCGGGTTTGGTGCGAGCCAATTGCTCGTGACTCAGCTGATCGGGCCGCGAAAACGCACGGCGACTAAGCTGATGCCGTATGAATCGGGAAAGGACCCAGTCGGGTCGGCACGCGATCGTTTTTCGATAAAATTTTATACGGTTGCGGTCATCTTCCTTTTGTTCGACATCGAAGTTTTGTTTATCGTGCCGTTCGCCGTTGCATTCAAATCTTTGTTAGCCGAGGAGGTATTAACCGGCTTCGCCTACGGCACGATTGCGTTTATTGAAATACTTGTATTTCTAGCGACACTCGTCGTCGGCTACATCTATGTTTGGCGAAAAGGCACTTTCGACTGGGGACTGCAAGCACGGGCGGAGGCGCGGGCGGAGTCCAAGCAAATGGCAAAAGCTCGGCGTGAGGCAGTTTACAGGAAGGCGGCGTAACGGTTACGTGGTTCGGTTGAATTCCGGCAATCCAAAATCCCAAATCCAAAATTGTAAGATGGGTTTAGAAAACACTTTATTCGAATCCTTGCCCGACGTAGTCACGGTCAAGCTAGACGCCGTCGTCAATTGGGCGCGAAAGAGCAGTCTTTGGCCCGCGACTTTTGGCTTGGCGTGTTGCGCTATCGAAATGATGAACACCGTTTCGTCGCGAAACGATCTTTCGCGATTCGGAGCCGAGACGTTTCGCGCAAGCCCGCGGCAGGCCGATGTGATGATCGTTTCCGGCCGCGTTTCGCGAAAGATGGCTCCGGTTTTGCGGCGTATTTACGACCAAATGCCCGAGCCGAAATGGGTGATCTCGATGGGCGCATGCGCGACATCCGGCGGCGTCTTCGACAACTACGCGATCGTGCAGGGCGTGGACAAGATCGTGCCGGTCGATGTGTATGTGCCTGGCTGTCCGCCGCGGCCCGAAATGCTTGTCCACGCGATAATGATGCTGCAGGACAAGATAATGAACGAGTCGGTAAAAGACCGCCGCGACACGTTTGAAGCAGAATCGCGTGAATCCCTGGTTCCCGGAACGCTGCCCGTGACCGAAGGCACCGCGCTGGAACGTGAGACCGAGATCGAGGTTGCTCAGGACAGAGTTTCCCGGCCGTATACGATTC
>JBHENZ010000085.1:0-3937 GCA_046261815.1 Pyrinomonadaceae bacterium
TGGCGGAAACGAATTCGGCAACATCGATTTTGGCCGACCGAGCCGCTTGCTCGATTCGTGTCAGCACCCGGAAATTATCCTGGCACATCTGAGCGCGATAATCATCGAGGCCAAGATTAACCGTTTCTTCGAGCAGTCGGATTAGATTCTGCGGTGTGCCGCTGGCCGACAGGCGAAAGCCGCACGCGCAGAATGGTTTGTCGTTGAGCTCCTGCGCTAGATCTCGCTGACACGTATTTTGCAGCGCAAGTCTCAGCGCGCGCGCCTTTCGCCAAAATCGGTCGTCGAAGATCGCAAGGCCGGAAAGCATTTCAAACTCCCGCCAATCGTCGCTTTGGATTAACGTTTCAAGCGATTCACGTTCCGACGCGGTCGCACGCGTCTTACCGTGTCGCTCGGAATAGTGCTCGATAAAAACGCGCTTGAATTTTTCCCAAAGGTAACCCAGCTCGCGGTTACTGGCATCGCTCGGATTGAAGTAGCTTGCCTCCGCGAGCCAGTAAAGCTGCTCTCGCATCTCTTCGATTTCGGCGTCTTCGGTGAGTTCGCATCCGGCAACGTATGCCAGCACCTCGTCGCGTGCGCCCTGGCCTTTGATAAAACTGTCGACGATCGAAAGGGCGCTCATTTCCCGCAGGTACTGCTCTTCGGAATCCGCGAAAATTTCCGCAATCCGGCTCAGGCCCTCTTTGAGTGGAATTTTGTTTTCGATGACGCCAGAAATGTTCTCTTCAGCCGCGCCAAGGTTCCTCGAGCACGATGCGGCTAGTTTCCAGATGTTTGTGTTAAGAACGTCATCAGGCAGCGAATCGAAGCGCGGCACCACTGCAGCGACCGCCCAGGCGTCGCGCCAGTTCGCGAGGCCTTGCAAAACGTCGATTCGCTCATTTTTCTCGTCAAGAGATTTAATGTTTTTTACGCCCGCGACTAATTCGGCCCATCGCTTCAAATTTTCCCCGCTGCGAGCCGACAGCGCACTCCTGGCCACACCACTGATGTCGTCCCACGTAAGTTCGAGATCGAGCGAACGCCTGTTGATCCGTGCGCCTGAAAGCGTGACGAAATCGATTTTCCGCTCGGCCACCAAAGCGGTGAGTAGAAGCCGCTGCGCCTCCACCGGAAGACCGAAAGGCTCGGCTGCGAGAATATCGTTCAAGTCGTGCAGTGGCACGATCGATTCGCCGGCCGCTAAAAGGCGCTCGAGCAATCGATGAATCATCGGGTTCGCGTCGAAAGCCTCGGCGCCCGCCGGGACGACAAAACTACTTTCATCACGCACCAGCCCAAGGGGTTCGGCAAAGGCGCGAGCCGCAGCCTGTACTTCCGGCAACTTTTGACGCGAGTTACTGTAAAGATCGGCGATAAGCGTTTGCGAGCGTTCCGCTGTTAGAGTTTCACCAAAGCGCGGGTGCGACGGAAAACGGCTCTCGAAATGCGAATCGAGCATTACCGAGAATAGGCCTGACAGCGATTCGGTTGCACGGGCCTCTTCGGTGAAATTGTAGTCTGAGCCGCTGATCTCGAGACGTCCATCTTCGAGCAGCACGCGATTTAACGCCTGCCCAACGGCGACCGAATGCGAGTGCAACGAGGCCCGCATTTCGTTTCCGAAATCGACTTGCAGCTGACTGCTGGTGTTTATCGCGTAGAACCGATGCAGGATGTTCAGCTCCTCGGGCTTCAGCTCGGCTGGGCGCCAAAATATCCTCGCTGAATTCGCCGCCGCGGGTTGCCCTAAATCTCCGGGCGGCACGATTACGACTTCGCATACGCGTCCAGAGTCATTGGGACGGCTGGCTTCAGAAGGCTCATCCCATAAAAGCGTTGCTTTTTGCAGTCCGCCGCGCCAAACGATGTCGAGATCCATCCAATTCTTCAAATTAGGATCGCCCTCTGCGGACAAGCTGGTATCGCTGAATCGCTCGAATAAAAAGCCTCGCATTACCGAACGAGCCGCATTCGCAGGGACGGCCCGTGAAGCTTCGTCGAGAGCCTGGTTCAAATCGTCTTTGCTGGTTGCGGTAAATTTGTACCGCACACCGCGCACCTTGTCGTCCTCTGCGCTTATTTCGGCGGGAAGCGCGGCGGCAAACGATTGGAGAAGTTTTTCGACGTTTTCGGTGGCTCGGGCGGGCTCCGCCTCGTCGAAAATCACCATTGCCGAGCAGACTTCCGCTGCGGTCGCTCCTTGTCCATCAAGAGAAAGCAAAAAGATCGCCTTGAGGACGAGCTTTGCCCGCAGCCGCTGCATAACAGGCACGTTCGAGATAACTTCGGCGTTCACCTTGTCGAAGGCGGCGAATACGGGTGCAAGATCCTCGATCTTGCGCAACGCTTTTTCGGCAATATCGAAGACTTCGTCAAGGCCGATCAGCGAATTTGCCGGGCGAGCCAGGATGCGCTCGGCGGCCGACGAGGCAAAGCCGAGAAGCGCAAACTCTTGTACGTAAAGCCGTACGAAAGGTGCAACTTCGAGAATCGCCGGATGCAGCGGATAAAGAGAAGAAAACCGCTGCTCGCTCCAGCGAAAATTAGGCAGAAGGCTGCGGAGTTCGCCATAAATTTCCTGCAGCACTGGCTGCATCTTCGGGAACTTTGGAAAAACGTGTGTGTTAACAACCCGGTACAGGTGTTCCTGATCGAGATAATCGATTGCAAATTCCTGCGCGATAACAGAATTCGCGCCGTCGGCTTCGGCAATGTCGTCATCAAGGGCGACGGCGAGATATACCTTCCTGGCCTTGGCTACGCGTGCGATCTCACCGAGTATCGGCCCATCGTCTCGTGCGACGCGCATTGCGCGTTCAATCGCCGTATCGATGACGATGACCAGAGGCATATCGCCGGCTTTCGCCGCTGCAAAATCGACAAGCGCCCCGGGCGTCGAAGGCAAATCTTTGAGCGGCGACTGAGTTAACTCGGACACAGCTGCGGCAAGTTCGTCCGTAAGTGTCTCGCAAAGGCCCCGCCGCACGTACGCCGTCGGATAATGCCGACGCGATAAACGTTGAGCAACGCTTTGTACATGCGCATCCGAGAGTCGAAGCCGCAACTGCGGCAGTGAGGCGATCGCGGCCAGTGTGGCGAGAAAATGGCTTTTGCCGACGCCCCGATATCCCGCAAGCGCCAAAGCCGTCCCGTTTTCCTCCGAAACGGCCGCAAGCTTTTCAATCCATTTGCCGATCAGTTCGGAAGTAGATTCCGTAAAATGGTAACTGGCAAGGGTCTTCGCCGGGTCCGCGGCAAAGTCGATAACCGGGACGTATTCCCGGACATCAACGATGTCTTTTACTTTATATTGGATGCGTTTCATCGGAGCGGTTTATAGTCGGATTTTGGAGAAACTAAACCCTGCGGGATCGGGTGAAATCGGCCGATAGGAGGTCGTGGATGAAGGACCCGTGTCCTCAATTCAGATTCTAGCAATTTTCGGGATCAAAAAAAAGCGTTATTCTCGATAAAAACCGCGAACTTTCCCTTTCAATTCACAACTTTAAACGATTTTTTCGCATCATACTGGGCGTTGAATTCGAAATTATTAAGCTTACAATCCGTCATATCGGATAAATTGGTCTGGGAGGCACTAAATGCATATTAGTAATCTTCGCAAGCCGGCAGCGTTTTTTCTCTTGTTCGCGATCTGGAACGCGGCGATCGGTCTTGCGCCAATTACCGTTGCCGGCCAGGCGAAAGACGAAAAGAAACAGGCGTCGAAAAAGCAGAACGACGAGGTAAAATCTCAGGCTCAGACGCAGCCGTCCGCGAAAACGCTTTCCGTTAAGGAAGATCCCGCTCAAATCGGCAAGCGAAAGATCAACAGCGGCTCCGATAAACTTTTCGGCTGGCTCGGCGGCTCGCAGGAGAAAGAGGTCGCCGTCGGGCGCCAGTTAGCGCTTGAGGTGGAACAGCAGGCGAAGCTTGTCGAAGATCCGATCGT
>JBHENZ010000086.1:0-4872 GCA_046261815.1 Pyrinomonadaceae bacterium
AGTCAGTGGAACGACGAACCTGCGCGTGCGTGCCGCCCGTTTTCGAAGGACCGTTCTGGGATCGTGATCGGCGAAGGGTCGTGGATTTTTGTCTTGGAAGAATACGAAAAGGCGAGAACGCGTGGAGCAAAAATTTACGCAGAGATTGCCGGATACGGCGCGACGTGCGATGCGTATCATCGAGTGCGTTTGGAAGAGAACGGCGTCGAACCGGCACGGGCAATGAATCTGGCGATAGCCGATGCAGGCGTGGCCCCTCAAGACATCGATTATGCGAATCTCCACGGCACTGGAACACAACTCAACGACCGCATCGAAACCAAGGCACTAAAGCTCGCATTGGGGAACCGCGCCTATGACGTGCCGATGTCCAGCCTAAAATCACAGATCGGCCATCCGCAAGGTGCCACCGGAGCCGCCGGTATCGCCGCGGCATTGCTCGCCCTCAACAAAGGCATTCTTCCACCGACGATAAACCTGGACGAACCGGATCCGGAATGCGATCTGGATTATGTGCCGCATTTCGCGCGAAAGGGGATTGTAAACGCCGCTCTTTGCAACTGCATCGGTTTCGGCTCGAAAAACTCGGCAATGGTGCTAACGAAGGTTTTTTAGTGACAGAAACCGCCTTGAGTATCGACAACGAATCAGTCAACACTTTTCAGCTCTTAGCCTCCAACTACTTAAAAAATAGTTTAGCCGCGATTTAATTTTCAGTAATCGGGTAGTAAAAACCGCCGACTGTTTTGAAATTCTCGGTGTCGAATCTACGCCGAGCGCCGCATTCGAGACAGGCCCGGTACGAGACTGTCCTGTCATGAAACGGACGGCTCAGCACGTTGTGCCGGCACCCGAAAAGTTTTGCTATAAATCCCATTCGCCTGCCAAGCGGGTTCTCAGCTAAATCAGCATATTTTTTCGCAACGACGTTTTGATCGAGTACTGCCTGCATAAAGTAGAATGTCCCCACGGACCGCTTTGCGGACGACCTAATTTCCAAAGCGGCGACGCTCCTTTTGCGTAATAACCGCCGTTTTGTAATTATTCGGCGGCGCAAGTTCGTTGGCCCGTCCGGCTTTTGCGCAATGGCTTTTTCTTTATCACACTCTTATTAGATAGAATCTTCCAGAAACCTTCGCGGAGAATAAAAACCCAATGAGATTGCCTTTCCTGTTTTTATTTCTTGTTTACGTCACCCTTTCCGCCGCGACCGCCTGGGCGTGGGACGACGTGGGTCATAAGATCACTGGATACATCGCCTGGCAGCGGATGGCGCCGCAGGCGCGCGATAACGTAATACGCGTTTTGCGCACGGCGCCTGAGGATTCGCATCTGTCGGCATTCTACATGGCCTACGGGCCGGAGCCGGAAGCAGTAAGAAAGCGTGAGTATTTCGAGCTCGTCACGACATGGGCCGATATTATCCGCGATCGCGCTTTCGATAACAGATATAAAAAGTATCATCGCTCGAATTGGCACTACGACGATTTTTTTTGGCGGCAGACTGCTTCGGGAATCGAGCTTGTTAAGGAAGCGGAAGAGGGCGGCCAGGCGGTTCGGAGACTTGTCGAATTCGATCGTTTGGTCCGAGATGCCGCTGCGGCCGACCGCGACAAGGCGATCGCGATCGCGTGGATTATGCATCTTGGCGGCGATATTCATCAGCCGCTTCACACCTCGGCCCGCGTCACCGATCTCGAACCCAAGGGGGATCAGGGCGGCAATTTGTTTTTGCTGATGCCGCAAAGTACGCCCCGTGCCGATCAGGTAAATCTACATTGGTTTTGGGATTCGATCGTTGGCAGAAACATGCCGATCGGCAGCGACAATTGCGGCCGCGAATACGTAGAGCAGATAGCCGAACGAATGATGAACCGCCATCCGTTCTCGGCAGTGCAAGGCAAATTGCAGCTTGGCAATTATGAAGAGTGGAAAAAGGAAAGCTTCGCGCTTAACAACACCGTCGTATTCAGCCTTGAGCTGCGGCGGTTTGAAATGCCTTCGCAAAAATATAAGCGAAATGCTTTCCGCGTGGCGGAGAGGCAGCTTGCGATGGCCGGATACCGACTTGGCGAAACATTAAACAACGTGTTCAACTACACGCCGCCGGCAGCTCCAGGCAGGTGATCCGAATAACAAATGAAGCGGTAATTTTACTCGGCACGTTGAAAAAAGAAGAATTGTCGAACACGGCCACGCTCTCTGAATTTTTTGCCTGGCACTGAAACGTGTCACTAGAGGCGGGTTGCGGCATGATGAAAGGTTCCGAAATTCTCAAATATTTCCAGCAGCGGCAGGAATCCGTAATCGATTCGATCTGCGAGATCGTTGAGATGGAGTCGCCGTCGGGCGATGCCGAGCGCAGCTGCGACGTAGCCGCGTGGATCGAGAAAAGGGCCGCGGCTACTTGTATTCGGTTAACGATTGAAAAGACGTTTGCAAAAGATTCCGGCGAGCACATAGTCATCCGCGCTTTTGAGGCGGCAGGCGAAAAAAGCGTGTTGCTGCTTGGGCATACCGACACCGTTCATCCCGTCGGGACGAAATCACTGAATCCAACGCGCGTTGAAGACGGCAAACTTTACGGTTGCGGCGTTTTTGACATGAAGGCAAACGTCGTTGTGATTCTCGAAGTGCTGCGTTTTTTTTCTGAAACAAACTTAAGACCTGCTCGGCCGATTACAATTTTGCTTTCGTGCGACGAAGAGGTGGGCAGCTTTACAGGACGACCGCTTGTCGAACGCGAGGCGGCGATGGCGGACTATTGCCTAGTTTTGGAGCCATCGTCGGCGGGCCGCGTAAAAACCGGCCGCAAAGGCACAGGAATGTTTACCTTGCGGGCCTGGGGGAAACCCGCCCACGCCGGGCTTGAACCGGAAAAAGGCGCGAACGCGATTCGGGAGATCGCCAGGCAGATCGAGAGGCTCGACGCATTAAACGCTCCAGCTGCCGGAACGACCGTCAACATTTGCACCATCAAAGGCGGCACGACAACCAACGTGATTCCCGAACACGCCGAATGCACGATTGACGTTCGTTTTTTATTGGCTGCAGAAGCGGATCGGATCGAGAACGCGATCAAAAATCTTCCGGCTTTCGATCCGCGCGTAAAACTCCTCGTCTCCGGCGAAGTCAACCGCCCCCCAATGGAACGAACGCCGGCGGTAGTTTCGCTTTACGAGCGAGCCCGAACGCTTGCCGCCTCGTTCGATTACGATCTCGGCGAAACCCGGGTCGGCGGCGCGTCTGACGGTAATTTCGTCGCAGCCTTGGGCGTGCCTGTTTTGGATGGCCTCGGTATCTCCGGCGACGGCGCTCATACGCTAGGTGAATACATTGATATAGATGACATTCCGAAGCGGGCGACGCTCCTAACGATGCTTTTGGGCCACGGCGTGTCGTAGTTATAACCCTGCAAACTTGATCGATAAGCAAGAATATATAACGTCGCCAATGGCTAATTTTGATGACGATTTTGAAAAGGTTTATTGACGGAAAAGTGGAAAGAGCTCAGACATTTGAATAGATAAATTTCGGAGGCGCAACCTGTCGGGTGATGGGCGCGGTCTTCAAAACCGTTTGCGAGGGCGCGAGAGCGTCTCTTGGGTGGGTTCGACTCCCACACGCCTCCGCCAAAACAGTCATTTTTGTCTATTCGAAGGTTTGAGATGCGTATAATCAACTAGGGCGAAAATGAAAGAATGGATTGCGCTGAACATGACTCCCGGCGTGGGGCCGCGGATGGCGACGAGACTACTCGAGGCTTTTGGGTCGCCGGATGGAGTTTTTCACGCACGGCGGACGCAGCTTGAATCGTTGCGCGTACGGCCGGAAACGATCGAGAGCATTATAAAGCGCGAGTTTGAGGAAAAGGCGGCGAGCGAATTGGAGCGCGTCAAAGCTCTGGGCGGCGATATTTTGATTTTGGACGATGGAAGCTATCCGAACCTGCTTCGCGAAATCGCCGATCCGCCGATCACGCTGTACGTTCGCGGAAACTGGCAAGCGTGTTTCGAGCAGCCGATGGTCGGAGTGATCGGTTCGCGGATGTGTTCGACATATGGCGAGAACGCGAGCGAGATGGTAAGCCGCGATCTTGCGTCACGCGGCATCACGATTGTTTCCGGTTTTGCGCGAGGCATCGACACGGCCGCGCATCGTGGTGCGATCAGAGGTCAGGGTAAAACTATCGCTGTTTTGGGAACGGGAATCGACGGCGTTTACCCTCGGGATAATGCGAAACTCGTTCGAGAAATTTTGGATTCGGGGGGCGCGCTTGTATCGCAGTTCCCGCTCGGCACGCCGCCGCTCAAAGACAACTTTCCTTATCGAAACCGAATCATAAGCGGGCTAAGCCTGGGTGTATTGATTGTTGAGGCGTCCGAAAGAAGCGGCTCTTTGATAACCGCGCGGCTTGCGATGGAACAGAACCGCGAGGTGATGGCCGTGCCGGGGAATATCACGTCCGGAAATTCGTACGGCACGAATTATCTGATCAAGTGCGGAGCCAAGCTCGTACAGCAATGGCAGGATGTCGTCGCCGAACTGCCGAGTGAGATCGCCGCCGCAATCTTGCCGCCAAAAATCGAGAAAGGGGCCGAAAACGGCATAACGGCGAAAGAGATTTTGCCCGCGGATTTGAGCGAAAATGAAAGGCAAGTGTGGACGATTCTGCGGCCTGACGACACTACGCACATCGATGCGTTGCTCGATTCGAGCGGCCTTTCATTTGGTGATTTGAACGCCGCGTTAGTGGGTTTGGATATTCGAGATCTGATACGCGTACTGCCGGGCAAGCATTACGCCCGGAGAATCTAGATACGCTGCTTGGCTCGGCAAAGCCCGGGCGGTTCAGTGCCGGATACTTAGCCG
>JBHENZ010000087.1:0-5262 GCA_046261815.1 Pyrinomonadaceae bacterium
CTGAAACGATCAATCATCAAATCAACAAATCGCTCAAACAGATATTCCGAATCGTGCGGCCCCGGCGCCGATTCGGGATGGTATTGCACGGAAAAAACCGGCAGCGTTTTGTGTCGGAGGCCCGCGACGGTTTGGTCGTTGAGGTTCATGTGCGTGACCTCAACTTCGGGCGGCAGGCTGTCGGCGTCTATAGCGAAGCCGTGGTTGTGGGCGGTTATTTCGATCTTGCCGGTGGTGAGATCTTTAATGGGTTGGTTGCCGCCGCGGTGGCCGAATTTTAGTTTGTACGTCTCGCCGCCGAATGCCGAGCCGATGAGTTGGTGCCCGAGGCAGATACCAAACATCGGCGTTTGAGTTTCGGCCAGCTTCTTGATCTCCTCGATCGCTCTCGACATCGATGCCGGATCGCCAGGGCCATTCGAGAGAAAAATGCCGTCGGGTTTCAGGGCGATCACCTCATCGGCTGACGTACCGGCCGGCACGACCGTCACGCGGCATCCGAATTTGGCAAGTTCGCGAAGGCTGTTCGTCTTTACGCCAAAGTCGAAGGCCACGATGTGGTACTCCTCGATTGCTGAATGCGGATTGCCGATTGCGGACGCTTCCCTGTAAGCGTAACCGTCCGCAACGGTAACCGTGCTGGCCAATTCGCGTTTCTTCATGTCGGGTGAAGCGAGCACTTTTTCGAGAAGCGTTCGTGGTTTAATCTTGCCCGTCGCAATTCCCGCCCGCATAGCTCCCTTGTCGCGGATGTGCCGGACCAAAGCCCGCGTATCGATATGCTCGATGCCGACAATGTTATTTCTCTTCAAATAAGAATCCAGCGTCTCGGTCGCTCGAAAATTCGACGCGATTCGGCTAGCCTCGCGTACGACAAACCCTTCGACCCACGGACGGCGGCTCTCGACATCTTCCTCGTTAACCCCGTAATTGCCGATCAGAGGATAAGTCATGCAAACGATCTGCCCGGCATAGCTTGGATCGGTCAGGATCTCCTGGTAACCCGTCATCGACGTATTAAAAACCATCTCGCCGAAACTCTCGCCCTTGGCGCCAAAAGACGCACCGTGAAAGGTGCGTCCGTCTTCGAGAACGAGCATCGCGTTCTTTAGCTTTTTCATATTTCAGATCATTCTCTTTCAATGTCCATCCACCTTTTCATCTTTTTTAGCAGTAAACTTACTGTATCGCCCGCATGTCATCGATTTTTTCACCCGGCGGCGTTTGATACTTGCCGTGTTCGAGAAAGCCGATCCCCGAGGGCTTCCAATATCGGAAAAAAGCCTTGCCGTAGATATATTTTGCGGGCACGAGGCCCCAATAACGCGAGTCCGACGAATTGTCGCGGTTATCGCCCATCACAAAAAAATGATGGTCATCGACCCTTCGCGGCGAAAAGCTCGGCAAGGACTGGTTATGCTCAATATCGAGATAGTCTTCCTCAAGCACCTCGCCGTCGATGAAAACTTTACCATTTCGCACCTCGACGGTTTCCCCGGGCAAACCGATCACGCGTTTGACGTAGCTTTTGTCCGGCTCCTTCGGGTACCAGAAAACGACAATATCGCCGCGCGTCAGATGGCCCCAGCTGACGCTTTCGATGTTGTAATAAATGAGCTTGTTAACCAGCAGCCGTTCGCCGTCGTGCAACTCGGGAACCATCGATGTGCCCTCGACGACCACAGGCTGAACGGCGAAAACGCCGATCAAAACAAAGACGACGATGATAAGAAAAATATCGCGTGCGAGGCGAAGGCTCTCGCCATAAAAACCTCGGCGCGATTCGCGGGCGAGACGCAGGACCTCGATGTCCCGGTCGTCCTCCGGCGAAAGCGACCCGAAGGGATACTGTTCTTTCCTGCGAAAATCCAACATAATCGTCGTATGATGCGGTTGCGGGCAAGCGCGGTTTGCCCGCGAAACTATTTTAGAAATTAGCTTTCAAGGGCAGTTTTGTCAACGTATTTCATTGCAAGAGTTACGCCTTCAGGCGTGATCGGGCACGGCGAAGGGAATCTTTAGAGTGAACTCAAATTACGCGGTTTGCACGCGTAAACGCGTAACGCTTACCGTATGAATGAACAAATCCGCTCACAATTTCCCGCGCTCGAAAAATACACTTATCTCAACAGTGCCGCAGTTTCCCCCTTGCCGCGAGAAGCGATCGAGGCTGTCAAATCTCAGCTTGAGGATGTCGCGATGCACGGCGCGCTTCACTACACGGATTGGATCGACACGAAAAACCGTGCGCGGGCGTTGATAGGCGCGATGCTGAATGTGAAACCGGAACAGATCGCCTTTATGCGCAACACGTCGGACGGATTTGCCTCGGTAGCAAACGGTGTCGACTGGGCCGAGGGCGACAACATCGTTAGCTTCGAAAATGAATTTCCCGCTAATTTTTATCCGTGGCGGATGGTCCGCGATCGGTTTGGCGTCGAACTGCGACTGTGTCCGGAACGCGAGGGACGAATCGAGTTGGACGAATTTATTTCGCTCATCGACGGCAATACGAGACTTGTTGCTATTAGTTCTGTGCAGTACGCTTCGGGCTTTCGGGCCGACTTGGAACGAATTGGCCGTGCGGCTCACGAGGTCGATGCATTGTTCGCTGTCGATATTATTCAGGGTTTCGGACAGATCGGCTATGACCTTCCCGCGCAGTCCGTCGACATCGCTTCGGGGGCGAGCCACAAATGGCTTTGCGCACCCGAGGGTTGCGGAATGCTTTACTTATCCGCACGGGCCCGCGAACGAATAGAACCCACTTTTGTCGGGTGGATAAGTGTCGAGACGCCGTGGGACTTCGCAGATCGAGAACAGCCATATAAGCCGGATACGCTGGCTTGGGAAAGCGGAACGGGAGCTTCCTCCTTGTTTTACGGGTTGGAAAAGAGCCTCATAATGCTGAAAACGGCCGGCATCGAACGTATCGAAAAATATCTCGCCGAATTGACCGATTATCTTTGCGAGCTGCTGGCCGGGAAAAATTACGATATCGTCAGCTCGCGAGCTCCCGAAGAGAAATCGGCGATCGTCTGCATAAAACATCGGAATGGTCATTCCTCCAACGATATAGCGGCAAGGCTCGAACAGGAAAATATAATCGTCTCACCCCGCGGCGACCGCCTCCGCATCGCACCGCATTTTTATAATAATCGGGAAGATATCGAGAGACTGGTTGAATCTTTACCGTAACAACCAACAAGAAAATTACCGCCCGATCCTCGCGGATAACTTCCACGCTGGCTGGTTGTGGTCGAACCGTGATCGATTCTTGATTTCGCGGCCAATCTCACATTCGTCGAAACCGCAGACCAAGCTTTCCCCGACTGCGTTTTCCGGCTAATTTTGCTTATGGTCGGGACATATTGGTTGCGTTCGCACGGAAACAATTAGTCACGATACACCGGCTCAGATAGCTCATCGAGATTGAGACGCGTTAATCCGCCCGCATCGGAGAAAGCGGTGCGCTCCGCCCGTCTCATTTCGCGGTAGCGGAAAAATAAAAAACCTGCGCCTATGCCGGTAAGGGTGGAACCCACTATGCCGAGAACGATGACAAAAACGGTCGCGATAAAAATATCCCTTGTCGTGTAAATAAAGGCCCGCTCGACCTTTTTTAGATAAAACGGGTCCTCGCTAAGCCACTGGACATTTTTTTCGTATTTGATCTGATCGAGCAAGCCAGCGGCAGCAACTTCGGTTGGCGCATCGAAAACAAAAGCACTGTAATTACCGATGCGACGGTAAAAAACGGCCGATCCTTCGGAGGTTTCGGCGAGCCGCTGCCGGAATCGCGTGTCGGCATCGCCCGCGGCCTGCGGTGTCGGGTATTCCACGATCAGAACCTTTCCATCAGGATACGCCGCTGCAACTGCCTCGTTGCCGCCAACAAGTTCGATTAATTCAATAACGGGTCTCGGGCCGAGCAGGCGCCTTAGATCGTGGGTGCTGCGGGCAAAGACTGCCGTTCCGCGCACCGAATCGTAATTCGGAAGATGTTTGAGGAGCACCGGGACGCCGTCGGTCTCGGAAATCTCCTGCGCACCGGCAGGCTGCTGTCCGTATACCGATCCCGCATGCAAGGCGAAAAGTACTCCTACGAGGAACAAATGGGTTGATATAACGTCTAATACCTTCATGAAACCGGCCTATGGGCGTACCACAATAATACACTTTTCGGCCTATGTAGCAATTGCCGCAGGGCTTACACGCTTTGGTTTGAATCCCTGTTTGGATGAGGAACGAATCCATACGTATGTCCACCAAAATGCAACAAAACCCTTGTTTTTGAGTGTGATTATTGATTGCAGCCGAATGGCACAATAATTGATCTAACAGGGTTCGAGAGGGGGAAACAAGGAATGACTACAGAGACGTTGGATTATCCGGTTTTTCAAAGCGGCAAGACAGCCGAGGCCGCCAAGTCGGGAAAGGCCGACAAGGCAAAGGCGAAAACGGGCAAGACGACGGATTTTGAATTGGCCCAGGCAGCTGCCGGCGGCGACATGGCCGCCTTTGAGGAGATTTACCAGCGGCACCACAGGCGGGTTTATTCGATCTGTCTTCGAATGCTTCAAAATGCATACGAGGCTGAAGATTTGACTCAGGACGTCTTTATTCAACTTTATCGAAAGATCGGGAGTTTCCGTGGCGATTCGGCATTTACGACGTGGCTGCATCGAATGACCGTGAATCAGGTGTTGATGCACTTTCGCAAGCGGAATGTGAAATTCGAAAAGACGACAGAGGAAGGCGAAACTCCGGTGCAGATCGTTCCCGGAACGGAGAATGCCGCCCGCATGCCGGTGGTCGACAAGATTGCTCTTGAAAACGCCATCGATCAGCTTCCGAATGGTTACAAGAACGTCTTCGTACTGCACGATGTTGAAGGTTTCGAGCACGAAGAAGTGGCGAGGATTCTTGGCTGCTCGGTAGGAACGTCGAAATCGCAGCTTCACAAGGCGCGCCTTAAACTTCGAAAGCTTCTAAAGAAAAAGGCCAACCCGCGTCTCGTGGGAGTTTAGCGACTCTCAACAAGTTTAACATCCAAGGCCTTCGGATATTTTTCCGGAGGGCTTTTTTTGTTTTCGGCAAATACGCGGAAAAGGGCCGGGGAATCGCAAACGCGAGGGTGACGGTGACGTCCGGAGACAGGGAACCACTAATGGCGAAGACGAATGCGTTCGGATACTTTAGCTTCGAGGTCGAGGCGGGCAACGTTTACATTGTCTCGGTATCGTCGAAGTCGCATCGCTT
>JBHENZ010000088.1:0-4390 GCA_046261815.1 Pyrinomonadaceae bacterium
CGGCAAACGCGGGTATCAATATCGGACCGCCTTGTTCGGCAGCCTCGTTGATTATCCTTGCCATTTGATCGGCTGCGGAAATCTCGCCGTGCAGCCGATTTCCGTACGTCGATTCGACCATCAAATAATCGCAGTCTGCCGGAGCGGCCGGATCATTCAAGATCGGCTGGTCGTAATGACCGAGATCGCCGGAGAAAAGAAATCTGATGGGCCGCCGGCCTTTCTCATGCTCGGAGACGGATGGCTCAGGCCCCCCTCCTGCCTGAGGAGGGTTGGCAGAGGCTCGGCGGCGCCCGAGTGGTGCGAGGGGGCGAACGGGGTGGGCGGAGCCGCCCGCATTTTCGATCGTCACGAGCACCAAACTCGCACCTACGATGTGACCCGCAACTGCAAAGCTGGCCTTGTAGCCATTGCAAATCTCGACTGGCTGAGCGTTATTTTCAACCGGCATTAAAAGTTCGAGCGCACGACGTGCATCCGCCTCGTCGTAAAGCGGCAGTGCCGGCGAGTGCCTGGTAAGATCATGCCGGTTTCGATAATCCGCCTCTTCTTCCTGCAACCGGCCCGAATCCGGAAGAAGAATTCGCAGCAAATCCGCCGTCGCTCTCGATGTAAAAACCGGGCCGGAATATCCGAGTTTAACAAGCCTGGGCAAATAGCCGGTATGGTCGATATGTGCGTGAGTGATTATAACGGCGTCGAGGACGCGCGGATCGAAAGGCGGATCCTGCCAATTTCGTTCGCGCAGCTCGCGCGGTCCCTGGAAAAGCCCGCAGTCGACGAGCACACGGCCCCTGTCGCTTTCAAGCAGGTATTTCGAACCGGTTACGGTGCCCACTCCCCCGTAAAAATTTATTCGAGCCATTTGCCGATTTATTCCCTTCAAAGATTGTCTAATTAGTGAACATACTCCTTCGCTGGCCAATTTCTTCGCGCATTAGCTTCGGCTTTCGCCTTATCTTTTCGGTCGCGTGCGGTCCCAATTAATTGGCTCAAGTTCTCGCCGTCGTGCCAGAACGTGGCCCAGCCGAAGTTGGGCCACAGGTTCACTGTCCTGTCGTCAAGGTGCAGCTCGCAATTCGCGAAGCCCTGGGATATGCGCTTGATCACGTCTATCGCCGCAGCCTCAGACGCTTTGGGAAGGAGAATAAAAATTTCATCGCCGCCGATTAGTGCGGCAAAATCCATTTTTCTCAAAAAGGGCCGGAGATTCTCGGCCGCGAACTGCAGCACGCGTTCTACCTCAGCCTGACTATAATCCGAATCGGCGATCGCAGAATCGTTAAAGTCCATTGCCAGTATCGATAGCGGGCGGTCAGCCCTCGAGCGATGACATTCGGCAAGCTGATGCTCAGCCACCATTTCAAATGCCCGCTCATTTGCAAGCCCGGTCAAGGGATCGCTCAATGCATTAGGTGGAAGCTCGTCGTCGGGTTCGGATAGGATTGCGTTTAATTCATCGGAAATCTTGTCATCGTCGAAGAATTTCGTCCCGAGCGATGCAGCATCTTTTCGACTAGCAAAAAACAACCAGAGACAAACCGCGGACGAAAAAACCGCGATCGCGCTGAGTGCCGCAAGCTTTAGATTGTCGTCAATCGAAGAAATTGCAATTACGAACGTAGTCAACGGGCCGAGCACGCCGATTATAATCAATACGGTATCGAGGACACTGCGGTAAGGGGCTTTTGCGGATGATTTCATGGAAATTTTGCGGGCCGCTGCAGTCGATTCCGGTGGATAGGGGCGAAGTTGTCCAGAAAGAAAATACTAGCCTTTCTAAAGCCAAGTCAACGGTTTACCGTGATTCTTGGTCGAAACCATTAAAAAATTCGGCCGAATTAGGCGAAAATCGACAAAAACGCCGGAGAATTACGTGGTTAGGGGTTGACTTCACTATTACCGCTAACTATATTGACGAAAGTTCCTTATTTTCGAGTCTGGAACCCTGTCGCGGCCGTTTTCGCGACGGGTGCACAATTTCGTTTAGTTTAATCTTTGAGAAAGACAGGAGAGTTAGCTTGATTATGAAAAAAATTTTTGCACTTTCAACCGTTCTGGCGGTTGGCGCGCTGGGAATGGCTTGTGGTGACACCGGAGTCAACAATGCCACGAACAACACCAACCGAATGAACATGAACACGATGAATATGAACATGGCGACGCCGATGAGCACGCCGATGTCAAACATGAACATGAACTCAAACATGCGAATGTCGAACTCGAACATGAACATGAATTCGAACATGATGAACCGCAACACGAACACGCGTCCGTAGTGCGGTATTTTTGTTTTGGGGAAAAGGCTTCGGCGAATGGCGGAGCCTTTTTCGCGCCCGAAATAGGCATTTTTCAAGTTGACTAAGAGTCATTTCGCCTCTATATTGACGTTTGTTCCAAAAACGGATGTCTGGAACAAGGCCGCGGCCTTCAGGGGCTCGCGGTTTGCAAATAGTTAACGCTTAATCTTTGAAGAAGACAGGAGAACTAACCTTAAATGAAGAAAATTTTTGCACTTTCGGCCGCTCTTGCGCTTGGTGCGCTCGGAATGGCCTGCGGCGATAGGGCCGCGAACAACACCGCCAACGGTGCCAATCGCGCCGTTACGAACGCTCTCAACTCAGCTGCCAATGCCGCCAATTCGGCGGCGAACGCAGCTCAGGCTGCTGCTAATCAGGCTCAGGCTGCATCAAATCAGCTCGCGAACCAGATGAGCAACTCCGTGAATGGCAACATGAACGCAAACCGGGCCAACATGAATATGAATACCAACAGATAGTTGGCGTAATTGATTTCAGAATTGTTTTGCACCGGTTTTTGATCGGTGCTTTTTTGTTTTTTTGTTTTTTTGTTTTTTTTTGTTTAGTTCAGCTGACGTGCCAGGTCGTCGACAGTTGTTGCTGGTCGGCCGCAAACAAAATCTTCACAGACATAAACAGTCGGCTTGCCTTCGACGCTTTTTCGATTTGCAAGCAAAGGAACAGGCGGAGGTTCAGGGTCAGACTCTGATGTTCTGGCAACAATTTTGTTCGGCCAGTATTCTCGCCAAATCTCGCGCTCGAGCTTGCTTCCCGCTTCAGCGATCAATGCAATTTCCTGTACAGGCCCAAGCGCGAATTCAATGGCCGACAGGGCCCGGCCGAAACCTTGCGGATATCGTCGTATTTGCGGTCCCGCAAGCCGGAGCACCGTAGTTGCGTAACGCTCGTATTTTTCCTCTCCGTAGAACTTCGCGAGTTTCAACAAGACATCCGCTGCCACCGAATTTCCCGACGGCGTCGCATTATCGAAAAAGTCCTTGTTGCGGACGATCAGCTCTTCGTGATCGTTCGAGGTGAAAAAGAACCCGCCGTTTTCCTCGTCCCAGAACTCCGCGACCACTGTGTCGGCCAGACGCCTGGCCGCTGAGATGTACTTTCGATCACCCGAAATTTGATAAACCTCGATGAAACCATCCGCCACGTTCGCGTAATCCTCAACATACGCATTCAGCTTCGCCTTGCCGTCCTTCCACGTTCGCAGGAGGCGCCCGTCACGGTGTAGATTGGAGAGGATGAAATCCGCATTCTTTTTAGCAATCTCCAAATAATCGCTGCGTCCTAAAATCGCCGCGGCTTCCGCGAAGGCAACAAGCATAAGCCCGTTCCATGCGGTCAGGATTTTCTCATCGCGAAACGGCTTTATGCGTTTCTCGCGTTCGGCGAAAAGCTTCGCACGCGAGCGCTCAAGCACCGCGTCGAGCTCGTTTTCTTCGATCTTCAAGGCACGCGCCGCGGAACTTCGGTCGTAGTTAATGCTCAGAATATTCGCGCCTTCAAAATTCCCTTCTGCCGAAACGTCAAAAAAGAACTCAAAAACTCGCGCGTCCCCTTCGCCCAGGCTTGCTTCGATCTCGCTCGGCGTCCATACGAAAAACTTGCCTTCCTCACCCTCGCTGTCGGCGTCCTGCGTAGAATAAAACCCGCCCTCTTTACCGAGCATCTCGCGCCGAATGTACTCCAATGTCTCGAGGGCGATGTGTTTATAGAAATCCTTCGTTGTGATCTGAAAAAGATGCAGATAAATCCGAACAAGCTGAGCGTTGTCGTAAAGCATTTTCTCGAAATGCGGCACGAGCCAGATCGCATCGACGGAATATCTATGAAAACCGCCGCCGAGCTGATCGTAAATGCCGCCCTCAGCCATTTTTCTCGCCGTCAATTCGACCATCTCTAGTGCGTCGTTGTCCCGGGTTCGCTTGTGGTACCTAAGCAAAAACTCAAGCGACATCGGCGGCGGAAATTTCGGAGCGCCGCCAAATCCGCCGTTCTTGCGATCGAAGCTCGACGCGAAACTCTGAAACGCCGTCTCCGACAGTACTTCGGAAATTTCAGCAGATTCGCTGCTGCTT
>JBHENZ010000089.1:0-4336 GCA_046261815.1 Pyrinomonadaceae bacterium
CTCACGAATTTGATTTTGAATCAACAGCTTTACGGTTTACCCGAAGATTACCTGCAGACTTACCGCGAGCAGGTGAGTGAGGTTACGGCCGACGACGTACTGAATTTTGCGCGCAAATATGTAAATCCGGACCGAATGTCGATTGTGATTGTCGGAGACGGCGAGGAGATCATGCGACAGGCTCGCGAATTTTCCGATGTGGTTGAGGTTTTCGATATTGACGCTAAGCCCCTCTCGGTGGACGCATATAATCAATCTGCTGCCCAGCCAGCCGATGCCGGCGGAAAGTGGAATCTAACACTCGATTTTCAGGGCGAGACGGTGCCTGTATCACTTACCGTAGATCAAAACGACGGGCATCTGACAGGTACGCTCGAGACCATATTGGGCGCCGGGAAAATTACGGAAGGTAAGATAAGCGGCCGTAAACTTTCGGCGACGGCCACGACCGATTTCCAGGGACAAAGCCTCGAGCTGACGATCGCTGCAACAATCGAAGGAGATTCAATCAACGGAACAATCGCAACGTCTCTAATTCCTACGCCGCTTAACTTTCGCGGCACGCGCGAATCCTAAAACTTTCGCTTTAGCGCACGGGAAATTTAAATCATTTGCGTCGATATTCCGTTTCAACTGCCAATTCCTCGACCTCTTCCGGCGAAACGTTGAACATACGAACGCGAAACCCGTTATCGCCCGTAGATATTGGTGTGGTCGGTAGGGTAGCACGCCGGTAAAACGGCGTAAAGAAAAGGCGCCGCCTCGGCTCGTTAAAGGGGAGATTTGAGTTGTGCGTGAGGTGAAAACTCGCGTCAAATGCGGACGCGATAACGGGGTTTGTGCACAACTCAAATCATTGCTTGCTAACCGGCCCGGCGGAACGGAATTGCGGTAGAGGGCGCGTTCTGCCGCTGTAATCCCTGCAGATGCGTGATGAGAGCCGAACCGGCTTTCTTGGTCAACTCGTCCGTATTGCATGACATTAGCGTCTTGCATTCTTCGTTAGGGTCGACACCGATCTCGCGTGCCAGGGCCCTTATCATCCCAAGCTGTTTGGCCGTCACCAACTCACCAAGGTTTTTCGCAACAGGCACGGTAGGAAAACCGTCATCGCTGTTATCCGCGAATGTGGACGAACCCTCACGCTCGATAACGTCCGATTCCTTGTGATAAAGCTCGCGGGCGATGCCGAATTTTACTGCTGCACGTTTCAGGGCGTCGTGCTCGGCTTTCTTAATGCCCATTTCGTTATTCGCATTTCCCGTGCCTATACCTTCGCGAGTCACGCCGTCAATCGTGATTGCAACTGTTACCGTCATGATTTCGCCGATCTGCCGTATATCTTTAACAGCGTGCGTCCACTCCGACGCCTTGTCATCGAGAATGTCGGCGACGGTGTGCCATTCGACGTAATCGACGGTTTGAACATTGCCGTTTCGATCGCGCCAGCCCTCGCGTTGCTTAACAAGTCGCGGATCGACATTTCGGCGAAGTTCGCGAAGTGTCGATGAAAAATCGACTACATTGTCGCTGATTTCCCGTTTTTCCTCGGCTTCAAGACGTTCCGCCGATTCGACTTCCTTAAGATTGATCTGTTTCATTTTACTTTCTCCTTTTATTTGCCTTGAGCGAAGCGGCGCCGATCTTATGACTCAACTTGTCCGTTTGTCGAGTTATCGATCGAAACCGGTTCGGTCTCCTGTTCGCCGCGCTCGGACGCTCGCGACTCAGTTTGGTTGTTATTCTCCGGAACTTCGCCCTTGATTGAACGGCATCCGAATTTTGTATTGCTGCGGTTTCGCAGTTCTGCGTCAGCGCTTCCATTGATCGACTCCCGAAAACCAATTTACAAACCTCACAATATCAATCCAGCGGCGTGCTATCTATGAAACATTGTACCAAACCAATTTTTTAGTTGCAAGGGTGAAACGAGGTGTTGCATTTAAAATTTTCCTGTGTTATGTTTTACCCGTGAGATGCGAAGGGCACCTATGACACGCAAATTTTAATCAGGAGTGAATAAAAGAAAATGGCGTTCAAAAACGACAATTTCATCAATACAGTCGAACTCGGCCGCGCTATTAAACGGAGAAGGGAGGAGCTTTCGTTGAGCCTGCGTGATGTGGCTGATGTGACCGGGGTCTCGGCATCAACTCTTTCGCGTATAGAAAACGGTACGGGAAAACCGGATGCGGATAATATTGCCCGCCTGACAGGCTGGCTTGATATGCCGATCGACCGAGTGATGAACAGGGGTTCCGAGAAGTCGGTCGAACCGATCGTTTATTACCCGCATGAGCCGGTGACCGACATCGTCGAAGCTCATCTTAGGGCGGATAAGAACTTGACGCCGGATACGGCGAAAGCCCTATCGGAGCTGTTTCGCGTTGCATATAAACAGTTTAGTCGGCCGGGCGAGAAATAGGCGCGCCGACCTTTGAGCGAATCGCGATTGATATGAGAACCGAAACTGCACAAGTTGGCGAGGCGGCGGGACCTAGGGTCTTATTCGACACCACTTTTGTCCTGTTTTTTCTTGCGATGGAGGCAGGACAGTCGTTGTCGACTGATTTTGCCAGTACGGTTTCACTCGCGACTTTGGCGGCGGTCGTCGTGCTTCCGTTTTATTTAGGTGGCTCAAAGTCGATTTTAGCTCTATGGATTGCCGAACGCTCGCTGATCGCGATCGTTGCCCTCGTCCTGGGGATTATTTTCAGTCAGGCGATTGGACCGCTGTTGCCCGAATCGTTTGGTCACTTGCCGCTCGCTTTGTTGATAATTGCCGCATTTTTTAGCTTTTACGTCAGATTTTACAGTATTATGAGATTTCGTTTGGCGAGATAAGGCAAAAGGCGTCAGGCGAACAGGTCCGCACGCGATTCGGGATCGCGTGCGGATTTTCATTTTCAAAACCGTTATAATGTATGTTATAATCTGCGACTGAAGTTTATCTATGACATATAAATTAAAAGTAACAACGGTCGGAAACTCTTCAGGGATTATTTTGACGAAAGAAATGTTGGGAAAGCTGCGGGTCGAGAAAGGAGACACGATATTCGTCCTCGAAACGCCGAATGGACTGGAGCTGACAGCCTATGATCCAAACGTCGCACGACAGATTGAGGTCGCCGAAAAAGTCATGAGAAAGCACCGTGACGTGCTAAAGAAACTGGCTGAGTGAGAAATGTCGTTTGAATGGGTAGCGGCTAATGCTGTTCTGGCGATTCACAAACGGCAAATCGCCGAGCACGGAGGGACAGAAGGCGTTCGGGACGAAGGGCTTCTACTTTCGGCGCTTGCGAGACCGCAGAATTTGTATTCCTACGGCGAGAATGTCGACGTTGCTATGCTGGCGATAAGCTATGCGCACGAGCTCGCAAAAAATCATCCCTTTTGGGACGGAAACAAAAGAACGGCGTTAGTTGTCTCAGTGGCATTCCTCAATCTAAATGGCTATGAATTCGAAGCACCGAGCGACGAAACATACACAATGTTTCTAGGCCTTGCTGAAGGCTTTGTATCCGAGAATGACCTGGCCGACTGGCTCCGGCAAAAACTAGTACAAAGTCACCTTCCATAGATGAAGACTAATTTGAAACGATCCCTTAAACTTCGGCGTAGATTTCTGTCAACGTGACGACTTCGTGGATTCTCTTAATCGTCTCGAATAAATCCTTGAATTGATTTGGGGTTAATGCCTGTGCGCCATCGCAAAGGGCTTCTTCCGGGCACGGATGTACCTCGATAATTAGGCCGTCTGCTCCGACCGCGACGCCGGCACGAGCGAGCGGTTCGACCATATAATTGTGGCCCGTGCCGTGTGACGGATCGACGATAATAGGCAAATGAGAAAGACGGCGAACCGCAGGCACGATCGATAAGTCCAAAGTATTTCTTGCGTGATCTGCAAAAGTTCTGATTCCGCGTTCGCACAAGATCACGTCGTAATTGCCCTCGGCCATGACATACTCGGCGGCAAGCAGAAATTCGTCCAAGGTGGCTGAGAGCCCGCGTTTTAACAGTACTGGTTTTTTCGTTTGCCCGACATATCTGAGCAACGAGAAATTTTGCATATTACGGGCACCGATCTGTATGCAGTCGCCGTATTTTTCAACCAGATCGACGCCATGCTCATCCATCGCCTCGGTTACTATGTTGAGGCCAAATCGATCGCGGACTTCGGCGAGAATCTTCAAACCGTTTTCACCCATTCCCTGAAATGCGTACGGCGACGTACGCGGCTTAAACGCGCCGCCGCGGAAAAATTTCGCACCGCTCGCAGCGATCGCCTCAGCGACCACGAACACTTGTTGTTCATTCTCGACCGCGCATGGGC
>JBHENZ010000090.1:0-5909 GCA_046261815.1 Pyrinomonadaceae bacterium
AATTTTCGATTCGCTCGAATCGGCCGTGCTTTTCGCGATACTCGACGATTTTCTGAGCGAGACCCGGACCGATCGATGGCAAGGCGGCTAGTTCGCTTTCGGCAGCAAGGTTGATATCGACTTTGGGAATACGTGCAGAGAACGCTTCGGGCGACCTCTGCGCCTTATTCTCAGCGACTTGAGCGCTCCGCGCGTGGCAGCCCGCAAACAGACATACAGCGATCAGGAGAATTATTCGGTCCAAGGATCGGTACAAGGCAGTGAAAGTGTGTTCTAAACCCGTTCGCCCATTTCGGCAAGATCGTTAAGGTCGTCGTAAGCTTTTTGCAAGATCGGTCGGGCACGTGTGGAGCCGTCCATATCGCCGATGTAGCCTTCCTTGACCATCGCATCGAGGATGGCGGCGGCGCGGCCGTAGCCGATGCGAAGATGCCGCTGTAAAAGCGAGGTCGAGCCGCGACGGGCGTTGGCGACGCATTTTAGCGCATCCCAGAAAAGCGGGTCGCGCTTACCGGGGAGATCGCCCGTTTCGTCCAGTTCTTCTTCTGATTTGGTAATCGTCGTATCGTATTCCGGCCGACCCTGCGACTTTATATGTTCGACGATGCGGCCGATTTCCTTTTCGTCTACGTAGGCACCGTGAACGCGGATGACCTGCGAGCTGGCAGGGGGCAAAAAGAGCATGTCACCCTTGCCAAGTAGACTCTCGGCTCCGTTCGAATCAATGATCGTTCGCGAATCTACTTTTGAGGAGACCCTGAAGCTTATGCGCGCCGGGAAATTTGCTTTTATCAAACCGGTAATCACATCAACCGACGGGCGCTGTGTTGCAAGTACAAGATGAATACCGACCGCACGGGCCATTTGTGCAAGACGCGTAATCGATTCCTCGACCTCTTTGCCGGAAACCATCATCAAATCGGCGAGCTCGTCGATGATGATGACGATATATGGAAGATTCTTGTGCGGCTCGCCGTTGTCGTCGAATACTTCGAGGTTGTTCCTGCGCGTCACTTCGGCGTTATAGCCGTCGATATTGCGGACGCCCCAGCCGGCCAGATCTTTGTAACGCCGCTCCATTTCCGAAACGGCCCACTTAAGCGAGATCGCCGCACGCTTGGGATCTGTGATGATCGGCGTAGCAAGATGCGGGATGTCGGCATAAACGCCGAGCTCAAGCCGTTTCGGATCGACCAGGATGAACTTCACCTGGTCAGGCCGGGCTTTATAAAGAATCGAAACGACCAACGTATTCACCCCGACCGATTTGCCCGCACCCGTCGCACCGGCGATTAGAAGGTGCGGCATTTTCGCTAGATCGGCGACGTAGTTCAAACCGTCGATCGTTTTGCCGAGGGCAAGAGTCAAGAGGCCGTCCGATTCGCGGAATTTTTTCGATTCGATCACGTCGCGTAACGCGATCGTTTCGCGTTTGAAGTTCGGCACCTCGATGCCGACAAACGCCTTGCCCGGAATGCGGTCGATGCGAATCGATTCGGCCTTGAGCGCAAGGCAAAGATCATCGACGAGACCTGTAACACGCGAATATTTTACGCCCGGGTCGGGTTTGAATTCGTAAGTTGTGACAACCGGGCCTGGACAGATATTTACTACTTTTCCAGCGACGTTGAATTCTCGTGTTTTCTCGGCGAGGGATTCGGCAATTTTTAGCAGCTCTTTTTCCTTCTGCTCGATGTGCGGTGGCGGATGGTTTAGAAACTCGGGAATCGGAAGCTTGTACGCATCGTAGCTCTGCGGCTTTCCTTCAAGATCAATCGCGGCTGGATCGCCGGTGAGGCAAGCCGGTTCATCACCGTTCGCCGCCAGGCCGTTAAGTTCACCTGTTTTCTTTGTAGGCGTGATCGGAATATTTAGGGGAGAATCTTCAGATTCGGAAGCTGCAGCTCGGTTGCCGTCAATCTTGCCAAGCGGTATATCGGCGACCGCAAGCGTTGGCGGAATTCCCTCGTCGCTTAATAAAGATGCATCGAGCCCGTCGGCCTGCATTGTCATCGGAAAACCGCCGACCGTGGCACCGGCTCCTGCAGCGCGAGTTTTCTTTTGCGCCGACGGCTGCTCGGCGATTGAGATCGTCGGTGCATCTTTGACCGCTTTTTCCGCTTTTTCCGCTTTTTCCTCGCGTGCTTCGATTCGCCTCACCATACGCTCCCGGGCCTCGGTCGCGAGCACTGCCCCCGCTTCACGACGTTTTTCCGCCCACTCGGCAATACGAATTCGCACGTTGTCCCACGCAACTGCGAGATGACCGAGCAGCCACGAAAAACTAAAATTTGTTATAAGCAAGGTGCCGACTGTAAAAAGCGCAAAAAGAAAAATCGCACCGCCGACCCGATTTAGCAGATATGTCGCGACGTTACTGAAGAGACCTCCAACAATCCCACCCGGCCATCCGGCGAGAAAGATCAGCCCCGACAACGCACCGACAAAAATCGTAAAACCGATCACCCGGCTCGTTCGCGGCCACAAGGTTTCGGATCGGAAAATCCGCCAGGCGACGAGGCCCACTAGGAGGGGCACGAGGTAAGCCGCGATGCCGATAGCGGAGAACAGAAGCTCGGCGTAATTCGCTCCGAGAAATCCTATCCAATTCTGAACTCGCTGCGATGAAGCTGTATTAAAGGTCGGGTCGGCCGGATCGAATGAGATAAGCGAAAGAAATGCAAGCACGCCGACGGTGAGCAATACGACAGCGAAAACCTCGTTAACGCGCGAGTAAAGCGGAGCCTGGGGGGCGCCTTTTTTCCTGATAAGGGTCGTCCCGTCGGACAAGCAGAAATTCAGGTTCTCGTCCTTATATGTTTCCTTGCATGTCGGGCAAATCTTCATTTACCGCTTAGTGGAGCTGAGGGTTAGTCGTCGGCGGCGGCGGCGTGAAGCGTGCGGCCGGTTTTCTTATAATGCAGAAACTCTTTTATAAAATTGTCTATCGATCCGTCAAGCACCGAATCGACATCGGTTACCTCGAATTTAGTCCGCGTATCTTTAACGAGCCGATAAGGGTGCAGCACATAATTACGAATCTGCGAACCGAACGAGATGTCCTGCTTGGTTGCTTCTAATTCGGCGGTGTCGGCGCGGCGTTTTTCGAGTTCGAGCTCGTACAGCTTCGACCGCAGAACCTGCATGGCGACCGCTCGGTTCTGAATCTGCGAACGCTGGTTTTGGCAGGTTACCACAATTCCAGTTGGAATGTGAGTGATTCGAACGGCGCTGTCCGTGACATTCACATGCTGGCCGCCCGCACCCGACGACCGATAGGTGTCAACGCGAAGGTCCTTGTCCTGAACGTCGACCCTGATGTTCTCGTCGATCTCGGGCGAAACAAATAGCGAGGCGAAAGACGTCTCGCGCGAGCCGCCCGAATTGAACGGCGAGATTCGCACCAGCCTATGGACACCGGCCTCGGATGCAAGCAGGCCGTACGCATAGTCGCCCTCGACGCGGAACGTGGCACTTTTTATGCCCGCTTCGCTTCCCGGCTGCTCGTCCAAAATCTCTGCTTTGTAATTTTTTCGCTCGGCCCACCGCAGATACATTCGAAGTAGCATCTGCGCGAAATCCTGTGCGTCCGTCCCGCCCGCACCGGCCTGAATCGAACAGATCGCGTTGTTCGGATCGGTTTCGCCCGAAAGCAGACTTTGCGTCTCCGCCTCGCCCGTCTCGTCTTCAAGTCTCGCAATTAAAGCAGCAAGCTCCGTTGCCGAATCCGAATCCGAATCTGCAAATTCGAAAAGCACCTCGGCATCCGATACGCCGGTCTCAAAATTTTTCTGTCGCTCGAGCGCCTTTTCGATCCGACTCCGCTGCTGAACTATCCTCTGAGCCTCTTCCTGATCGTCCCAAAACCCTGGCTCGGAAATTTGATTTTCGAATTTTTTGAGCTCTTTTTGTTTAGCAGGAGCGTCAAAGAAACCTCCCAAGCTGGGAAACTTTTTCTTTTATTTCTTCGTGTTTCGATTGAAGTTCTGATAATTCCATTGCTTTGTTATTTTCAGACTAACGAATAGTGAAAAATGAATAGTGGAAAACTCTACCCCACTTTCCACTTTCATTATTCACTATTACGAGCTTTTCGCCTCCGAATAAACGAGAGGCCGATCAGCGCGAGCGTCACGATCGAGCAGATCCAAGCGAACCAGTCGCCGTTTTTCACATAAAACGTCTGCCCGCCGTCGGATTTTGCGACGCTCCAGACGCGGGTCGTTTCGGTATACGGATCGCTTGCGTCGAGCACTTCGCCGCGTTCGTTAATATAGGCGGTAATGCCGACGTTGGTCACGCGCAAAACCGGTCGATTTGTCTCAACCGCTCGGAAAACCGCATTCGCGAGGTGTTGTCGCAAAACGGGTGTCGGGCCCAGATAGCCGTCGTTCGTCAACTCAATCATCACATCTGCACCATTGCGGATGTACTCTCGCGAAAGTTCACCGAAATGCGATTCAAAGCAAATCATCACCCCGGCCTTCGCATCGCCGAGCGGCAGCAGATCGTACTCTTTTCCGTATGAAAAACTCCCGACGAAAGCAGGAACGATAGACTGTAGCGGCGCCGGCACCGATTCGCCGAATGGCACAAGATAAATTTTGTCATACTGGGCGATCTCCCGGCCCTCCGAGTTTACCAAAACAGCCGAGTTGAAATACCGCTTGTTCTCGGGATCAGGTTCGGCCGAATTGAAAAGAACGTTTACATCATTCTTCGCCGCGAACGTGCTAACGAACTGCTGAAACTCCGGATCTTCGTCGTATATGAAGTTCATGGGCGATTCGGGGAAAACGACGGTCGTCATCGGTCGATTCTCGGCCGGAAGTTGTGAGAGCCCTAATTCGGCCAGATCAACGTGTTTTTGCCGCAACTGGCGCCATTTCTCGTAGTTCAAGCCGCTCATCGGAACATTAGGTTGGATCGCGACAACATTAGCCTTCGGCGACCTTAAGGCTAAAACGGAATCAATCGATGGATCTAAGGCAAATCCATTAAACTTGGAGATTGGCTCGATCGTGTTCAAATCAGAAAAAACCAAGGCAATAAAAAAAGCAACGACGAGGACGTGATACCGCGAAAGTTTAGAAAGCCAATAGAGGATGATAGAAGAAAACAAGAGCGGAAGGAAGCCGACTAACGAGACTCCGCCAAACTTAGAGAAACTCAAAGTTGTTTCCGTGAACGCCTGCGAATATCCGATCGCATTCCAGTTATTGCCCGTGAGCCAGTAACGAGCAAACTCGGTAAATATCCATACAAACGGGGCCGCAAGAATCGCAATTTGTCCGAATCGCCGCATCAGCATCGCCAAAAGTCCGGCGAACAATCCCGGAAACAGCCCTACGACCGCCGTCAGGCAAAAAAGCAGAAAATACGCGATCACAGGCGGAAACCCGGCGTAGTTGATCGGCGCGTAGGTCAGCCACCAGCAGGTGCCTGAAAAGAAAATGAAACCGAACAGCCAGCCGAGCGTGAACGAACGGGCGAACGAATCTTTTTCACGCGTCACAGCCCACAGGAGGGGCATGAGAGCAAACCAGGCTAGAATCCATATCTCGAAATCGGGAAACGCCAGGATGAGCAGAATTGCCGACAATATTGCGAGCAGCGTACTTTCCCAATCGGGCAGCAGCAGCCTGAGGCTGACGACCTTCATGAAGATAGTTTAACAAAACTCGCGCAGCACACGCCCGATAGCGGTCAGGGTGAAAGAAATCGGGCATAGTCCGTCTCAATCGTTCAAGTCCTTTCATTATGGAAGATCGATTAAGCACTCTGCACAAATTTTGTCAGGGCAGAATTGACGGATTTTGTCATTTGGCCGCCTGCTACGGCATCTCTTCGGTCAGATTGAAGCCGTGGTCAGATCGGCAGATCACTAATTATCATTCTGACGAATCATT
>JBHENZ010000091.1:0-7229 GCA_046261815.1 Pyrinomonadaceae bacterium
CGGCGAAAGAGGCAGGAACTCGACTTATGGTTGCCCGAACAGGCAGCAAGTCGAGCTGTAAACAAAGCCCAGCAAAAACGGCAGAATCCGATGAATTGACTGTACTCGAGTACAAGATTGCCGACGTTCTGTCGGCGAAACAGGATATGGTGATGCAGCCCGGCGATATCGTTTCAGTACTCGACGCCGATTTCATCTACGTTTACGGGAGCGTCAATAAGCAGGGACGCATCGAGATCAAAGAGCCGCTTACATTGACACAGGCACTCGCCACGGCGGAAGGCCTCGAGTCGGCTGCAAACAAGGGAAAGGTGCGGGTCCTGCGTCAGAAACCCGGATCATCGGAGCGTGAGGAATTCGTTTACAACTTAAAAGATATAATGGGCCGCAAGGCAGTAGATCCGATTCTCGAACCCAACGACATCGTCGCCGTCTCGGAGGATAAGATTAAAAGCATCCTTAACACGGTGGGGAAAACACTCACTCAGGGACTTCCAAACGTGATTCCGATTTATCGCGTCCCGGGAACGTAGTTTGTCAACATGAGAGACACCCGCGAGATTTTGCCAAAGACCAGCGCCGAGCCGGTTACTGATTTAGAGCGACCTTTCGAACCCGCCATCGTATCGCCCGTGGGCCGTTACCCGGCCTATCGGGAGATGTACGCGCAGGAAGGTTTCCAGATCCTGGATTACTGGAGAGCGGTTCGCAAGCGCTTGTGGCTCGTTGTCGGGATCGCCGTATTGGTGACGACCCTGACGGCTATTTATATGGCGAGAAAGCCGAACGTTTACCAGGCCGTCGCGACCGTGCAGGTCGATCTTGAACAGACGAATCCGGATCTTAACGTGAGCGACAGGCAACGGCCATTGCCGAATTCTGATCCGGCATATTTCAACACACAGCTGCAGTTGCTCGGAAGCGACACGCTATTCCGGCGGGTGATCAAAGAGCACAATCTCGACGCGAACAAACAATTCGTCGCGGCAAAAAACGAAAGTTCCGTTTCGGCCTGGCGGGCCGTTCTGAAGGCAGTCGGGCTTGCGAGCGATGAAAAAAAGCGCGATGAGGATACCGCGTTGGCGGAAACGGCGGGTTACGGACTAGTGTCGGCGGATGAAGTTGCTGACGCGGTGAGGCTAGCACCGTTTATCCTGGTAATAAGAAATAACATTAATATCGATCCGGTACGCGAATCGCGTGCAACATTCAAAGAAACTCGCTTGATCGAGGTCGCCTATCGTCATACGGATCCGAAACTTGCCGCGTTTGTAGCCAATGCGATCGGTGAAACATTCACCAACCTAAATCAGGAAAAGCGCAGCGGAACCAGCCGCAAAACAAACGATTTTCTCGATCAGCGCATTGCGGAATTACAGTCCAAAATTCGTGATGATGAAACCCAGCTGGTCGAGCTCAAGCAAAACGTCGGAATTTTGAAAACCGAGGGCGATCAAACCATTGTGATGGATCGCCTTTCAGGCTTAAACAAACAGCTCCTCGAGGTAGAAAACATCCGTAAGACCGCCCAAGCCGAGTTCGACACGGTTAAGAATTCGCCCGAAAGGCTCCGGTCGCTTGTTGAGGCTGAAAGTGCTCGTTTTATCGCGGATCGCGAGGGCTATCTTGTCAATTTCAAAAATGATACTCAGAAAAGCTTAGCTCAGCTGCGGGCTAGACGAGCGAAGCTGCTCGAGGAATATCAGCCGACCGCTCCCGAAGTCAAAGAGGTCGATAGCGAGATAGGCAGTCTCGAAGAGTCGATCGAAAAAGTCGCCGACAAGAACAACCGCGACACGCAGGAATTCCGCGAACGCGCCGCCAAGAATCTTCTCGAAAAGCTGAGGACTAAATATTTGCAGGCGCAGGAGCAGGAAAACAAGATCAGAGGAGCGTTCGACGCGCAATTCTCCGACGCGCAAGGACAAAACTCGGACGCCGTTCGGCTGAAATTGCTCGAGCAGAACATCGAGACCAACAAAGGATTTCTCGAAAATTTGCAGAAGAGTCAGAGCTCGAACGACATCGCCTCGCAAGGCACGGATAACAATATTAGCGTAGCCGGTTTCGCGATACCGCCCGAAACTCCCGTTTCACCGAGGCGGCTCACCACAGTGATCGCCGCGCTTTTCCTCTCGACGTTTTTTGGGATCGGTCTCGCGTTGTTCCTTGAGTATCTTGACGACACCATAAGCAGTACCGAAGAGGTCGAACAGCACCTTCAGCTTCCGGCCCTAGCGGCAATCCCGACAATCGATTCGATGCCGAAGCGGCGACTGTTGCTTGTCGGTGCAAACGACGACGGCGATCGCGAGATGACGCGCGAGAATTCCGAGCTTTTGATTTGGTCTGATCCACGCTCGTCGCTCGCCGAGGCTTATCGCCAATTACGCACCTCTATTCTTTTATCGACGGCCGGTCACGCTCCGAAATCGCTTTTGATCACTTCGAGTTTGCCGTCGGAAGGAAAGACAACGACGGCGACGAATACTGCGATCAGCCTGGCTCAAACCGGAGCCAAGGTGCTGATTGTCGATGCCGATATGCGTCGGCCGCGTCTTCACTCTTTGTTCGCCATCGAAAACGGGAAGGGATTGAGCACGCTGCTGTCAAGCGAGCTTGCAGCGGCCGACATTATGCAAACTGTTCGGCAGGACGAGCGGACAAAATTGCACCTACTGACCTCCGGCCCGATACCGCCAAATCCGGCGGAGCTGATCGGTTCCGAGCAGATGGTAGATCTGCTTAAAATTCTGCAAAGTCATTTCACGCACATCGTTGTCGACTCGCCGCCGATCACGTCGTTTACGGACGGCGTGCTGATCGCATCGATGGTCGATGGCGTCATCCTTGTCGTTCACGCCGGAAAGAGCTCCAAGCAGGTGCTGCGGCGGTCCCGCCAGTTGTTGACCGATGTTGGTGCAAAGCTCCTTGGTGTGGTTTTGAACCGCGTCAATATGAACTCGCAGGACTACTACTATTACCAGAACTATTATCAGGACAATAGTTACTTCGACAAACCGGAATAGCGGCAAACTTGTCCGAGGTGTGAACGAGGATCGCCCCCTGCGGCCGAGATGTTGTGTCGACGAGATTTGTTGAAAGAGAAATAAGCCCCGTTTTGGACGACGGTTTCCGCGAGAGGCCGTTCGTCTCGATCGTGCTTCCCATCTTCGACGAAGAAGAGAATATTCCCGACCTTTACCTCCGCCTTCGAGCCGTGCTAGAGCTTCCTGCATTCGTCGGAAAAGGTGCCGAGATTTTGTTTGTTGACGACGGCAGCGGCGACACGTCGGCCCAGATGATCGCCGACCTAAGAAAAACGGACGCGCGCGTGAAACTGCTTAGCTTTTCGCGCAACTTCGGCCATCAAGCCGCGATCACCGCCGGAATGGAACACAGCAGCGGCGATGCAGTTGTGATAATGGATTCCGATCTGCAAGACCCGCCGGAGATTTTGGAGGCAATGGTCGAAGAATGGCAATCCGGAGCGGATGTCGTATATGCCGTTCGGCGCAAACGCAAGGAGACGTTCGGAAAGCGACTGGCTTACTACTCTTTTTATCGTATTCTTCAGCGAATCGCGAAAATCGATATTCCGCTCGACAGCGGCGACTTTTGTTTGATGAATCGGCAAGTCGTCGATCAGCTTAAGCGAATGCCCGAGCGAAATCGGTTTGTTCGGGGTTTGCGCAGCTGGGTCGGATACAATCAGGTCGCAGTCGAATACGAGCGTGATGCACGCGCCTCGGGGCAGCCGAAGTATACGTTTGGCAAACTCATGAAGCTCGCACTCGACGGGATATTGTCGTTTTCGAGCTTTCCCCTGCGGCTGGCCACTTATTTGGGTTTTATTACCGTTCTACTTGGGCTTACATCACTGATTGTAATCGTCGTCGCCTACTTTATCGACGGGGATTTTCCACAAGGTTGGGCCTCAATTATCGCGGTCGTGCTTTTTGTTAGCGGCGTACAGCTTTTGATTCTCGGAGCGATTGGTGAATACGTCGCGCTTATTCACGACGAAGTGAAACAGCGACCGAAATATATTGTCCGGGAATTTTTGGATTAAAGCGTTTCGTTAGATGCATTCGATCAATATGCAGAGTTTGGTTGAGATAATTACACCGCTAAAGGATTACCGTTTTGTCGATACCTTTCGCGAAGTATCGTCGGAAAACCACTTCTGGTTTCGGTGGCGGTTTAAGGCGTTTTTGCGCCAGCTTCGCGATTTGAAGGTGCCCATCGACGCCCCGCTCAAAGTGATGGACGTAGGTGCCGGGCCAGGCGTGTTACGCGATCAAATCGAAACGCACACTGAATGGACAGTCGATTTAACGGATCTGGATTACGCATCGCTCGAGCTTGCGAATCCGGGTCGAGGTTCCGTCTATTATTACGACGTCAACGAGCGTCGAGCGGAATGGCGAGAACGTTATGATGCCGTGTTAATTTTCGACGTGCTCGAACACGTGAAACCGACACGCGAGTTTCTCGAATCGCTTTTATTTCATCTCAGGCCCGGCGCCTTTCTTTTTGTAAATGTTCCTGCGTTGCCGGTGTTGTTTAGCCGGTTCGACACGGTGCAAGGTCACTTTCGCCGTTACAATAGAAAGACGCTTGCAGGAGAATTCGATGGACTTGGCGCTGAGATTTTGGATATTCGGTATTGGGGAACGTCGAATCTTCCACCGCTTTTGCTGCGGAAGCTTTGGCTCAATGCCACCGCCGCAGGCAAAACTGAGAACGAGATTTTTAGGCGAGGTTTCGCACCGCCTTCCAGTCTTGTCAATGAAGCGTTTTCCACGATTATGAAAGTCGAAACCTCGTTGGTTTCGAAACCAATCGTCGGCTCCTCCCTCCTTCTTGCCGCGAGAAAACATTGAGCGCTCAGACGTTAAAAGAACGTATTCTCGAATCATCGTTCGGTTATTCGCTGTGGTCGGCTTCTGTAAACGGCCAAAAAATAGCGGCGGTACGGCGGATGCTCGCCCGGAGCGGTAAGAGCGGTGGTCGCGTTCTCGATGTCGGTTGCGGCCCGGCGACCAACGTCGAGCTGTTGAAAGATTGGGACTATGTTGGGATAGATCTGAATCCGAATTATATTGAAAGCGCGCGCGCGAAATTTCCGCAAAAGCGATTCGAGGTCGGCGATGCCACTCGGCTTGCGATTACAGGCGAGCAATTCGATTTAGTTTTCATCAACTCGATAATGCACCACATCGACGACGCTGGGTGCCGATCGCTAGTCGCATCGACACTTCCGCTGCTTGCGGCTGGCGGCGTGGTGATCGTGCAGGAACCTCTTGTCCCGGACGACGGCCAAAATCTGCAAAAATTTCTGATGAAGCACGACCGAGGCGATTATTTTCGCACGCACGAAAGGTGGAGAGATCTTTTTGCCGAAGGCGGCTTGCGAATTGCCGCCGAAGACGTTTATCCGATAAAGATCGCCGGCGTGCTCATCGGCTGGCGAATGTATTCGGCCTTGCTAAGCGCGCTTGTCGCGGACGCGGATGAATCGTGAACTTCCCGCAGTTGGTGATGATTTTCTTGATGCGCACCCAAAGCCTTTTGGAGCGTTCGACATCGTTTTTTTCGCGCTGACTTTTCTTTTTGTTTACTCACAAGTCTTTCAATTTCCAGCTAGACCGATTTACTTCGAAGGCGACCATTTGATTCCCGTGTCGAACGCGATGCGGATGCTCGAAGGCGAGACCATCTATAAGGATTTTTTCCATTTAACGCCGCCGGGCGTTGAGGTAATTTATCAGGCACTTTTCAGCGTTTTTGGTGTTCGGATCTGGATTTTGAACGCTGTTATTGTCGGCATCGGCTTCGCTCAAATATGGCTGTTATGGTTCTTTGGGCGCCAGGTGTTGACGGGCTTTTTGGCCTTTGCGCCGGCCATCGTCTATCTGGTAATCGGTTTTCGTCATTTTGGGATCGACGGGAGTTACCGAATTTTCAGCGTTATTTTCGTATTGTTAGCGGTCGCCGTTTTGATGAGATCGCAAACGGCCAGCCGGCTGTTGGTCGCCGGTTGTTTATGCGGCCTTGCGTCGTTCTTCGTTCAAACACGCGGACTCGTAGGACTGGCGGGAATCGGCATTTTTGTCTTATGGGAAAACTTCACCGAGGGCTTTGATTTCAAATCACTCGTGCGAGACGCTTTGTTACTCGGCTCTTCGTTTATCGCGGTAATCTTTCTGACACAAATCTACTTCCTGCTGCAGGCAGGCTTTGGTAACTACTATTTCAACCTCGTTACTTTCCTGCACGTTCACTACCCAAACGATCCGCTGGCAAAAACCTCGGCCGTTTTTAGTGACTTGCCGCACTTTGCAAGTTATCTTGACGTTTACTCGATACCGGCTGCGATCTCACGTTATGTGCGCTTTGCCGCTCCGCTAATTTTTTATTACTCGTTGATCCCGCTCGTGTATCTGGTGTTTCTCATCTTGCGATGGCGCGGCGCGGTTTCGGCCGAGACGGCTATCGATAAGCGTCTGATGCTGGTTTCGCTGGTTGGAATTTTTTTAACGGTGGGCGTCTCGGCTCCAACGGCCGGGCGGCTTTATCATATTGCGATTCCGGGTTTGATAATACTGTTTTGGCTCGTGAGCCACTTCCGAACGTCGCGGGTCATAGGTGTGACAGCTTCGATTCTGCTGGCTATTGTGGGTGCGGCTTATATCGTGCAGCGGCAAATCGTACCAAAATACAATGTTGAGATGCCAGGCGGCACGGCGGCTTTTCTTTCAGAAGCGATTGCCGAACGCTACCGTGTGATCGCCGAAAATACCAGACCGGGTGAATATTTCTTCGAGGCGCAGCACCCGAGTTTTTATTTTCCGATGCACCTTAAGAACCCGACACCGCTTTACGTCATTCGGGATTCGAATTACACGCCGTCCTTTCAAATCGAAACAGCTATCGAATCGCTTGAGCGTGTGCGACCGAAATATATTGTTTGGCAGGGAACCTGGTCGAAATCGGCAGAAGACCGAGCGCAGGGCGACAATCTTGAACCGTTATGGCAATTTGTACAGGCAAACTATGATTTTCAGGTGGAGTATATCGATTACGGCGAATATACTTTAACCAGCAAGCGCGATATCGAAATCTGGCAGTTAAAACAATAAACGAATAATTAAATGGAAGCGAAGCGTGTATTGGTAAGCGGCGCAGGCGGCTTTATCGGGAGCCATCTTGCGGCTTATTTGAAG